>NZ_JAQKGV010000003.1 GCF_028617075.1 Rubrobacter calidifluminis
CCCGAGCTCCTCCCCGAGCGCCTCCCCGGCCACAACGTGCCCGCTCCCCACGGCGGCCGTGAGGATGAGGACGCGCCCGGCGGGAGAGCCGCCCGGCCCGGTCTCTCTACCCTTCGCCAAACCCCCTCCCCACCGCTCCGACGTCGGCGAAAGTCTCGGCGGCCCCGAGCAGACGCGGTTTCGCCCCCGGAGCGGGCTGGCGGGGCCTCTTGCCGAAGGTGGCCAGCCGCTCCAGCCGGGTGAGCTGCAGGGCGGTGGGCTTGGGATGCTGCCAGAGCTCCACCCTGAGCCTGGTCCCCCGCACGAAGACCCTCACGTGGGTGAGCATGAAGGTGGGAACGAAGACCGGCGGCCCCTTCAGCCAGGCCCGAATCGGGGTGAGCCAGCGCAGCCAGCAGCCGCTGTTCGCGACGATCGTCCGTCGTCCATCGTGCCGGTCGAGCACCCTCAGATCGGGCGTGTGGGTATGACCGGAGACGAAAGCATCGATGTGCGGGACGTCGCGGTCGAGCATCGGAGGGCGTCGGCCCTGGACGACGAGCTCGTCTATCCGCTGCTCCTGGGACGGCCCGACGCCCGAGTCCGTATTCACCTCGTGCATCGCCGAGACGAACCGGCGCAGCGTGCGCCCGAGCAACAGCACCAGCGCGGCGAACAGGAGAAGCGTTATGCTGACGAAGAAGACGACATCCTTTATGGCCGCATCCACCCTGGGAACCAGCAGGTAGGCTTTGTAGAAGATCCGGGGCGCATCGTCCGAGACCGTGGAGAAGAACGCTGCGGCCCGGTAGAAGAGGTAGAGGAGCATGAAGGGAAGCATGAGCTTCCCGGTTATGCTCCCCAGCACGTTGTAGAAGTACTTGCTCGACATCCACTGCGGGATCGCCGAGAGCGGACGGACGTCCCGCATCTCCGAGAGGTCGAGGTTGCGTGAGATCCTGCCGAGGGGCACGATCCGGCGCTCGAAATCCCGTACGATGTGGAAGCCGAGCGGGGTGCTCAACGGTGAAGAGTAGTCGTCCACGCGGTTCGGGGGGTCGAACTGATCCCCGTGCTCGCAGTAGACCGTATACCGCTCCCCGTCCCTCCCCCGCAGCCCCACTAGGTAGGAGAGCGCGAACTCGTCCACCCCGATCCCCTCTTCGAGGCTGCCGCGGGCCTTCTCGTTCCACCACACCTCGGCGTCGTGGTTGCCAGGCAGGTAGACGAGGTGCCGGGCCCTGGACCGGGAGAAACGGCGCAGCGCCTCAAAGAGACGCTCGTACTCGGGACGCCCGAGCACAAACCCGGCGCGATCTCCGCCTCCGACTGGTTCTCCGACCAGCAGCAGATCAAGGAAATCCCCCGCGAGGACCAGCTCGACCGGCCCCTCGTGGGTGGAGATGTCCTCGACGAGCTGGGTGAGTTCCTCCGCGGCCTCGAACCCGTCGCACCCGGGGTCCCCGCCTATGTGACAGTCCGAGACGAATACGACGAGCGCGTCTTCTCCGAGGACTCTCAACGGCCCTCCGACAGCCTCTCACATTCGGAATCCATCGCCGCCATTCTAGTTTCCCTTTTGAAGAATTCGGTAAGAATCAGATCGAGAACACAGGCAGAAGAGGAGGTGTTGAGATGTCCGACCTGGCGAGCAGGACGTGCGTGCCCTGCAAGGGCGGGACCCCACCGCTCAAAGGCAGGGAGCTCGAGGAGCTGGCCCGGCAGGTCCCGGAATGGGAGGTGGTAGATGAGCACCACCTGCGCCGGGAGTTCCGCTTCGAGGATTTCCGGCAGGCGCTCGAGTTCGTCAACCGTGTCGGAGAGCTGGCCGAGGAGCAGGGGCATCACCCGGACATAAACTTCGGCTGGGGCCGGGTGGAGCTCACCGTCTTCACGCACAAGATCGACGGGCTGACCGAGAGCGACTTCATCTTCGCCGCCAAGGTGGACCGGCTCCCCGGAGCTTCTTCGTAGCAGAGCTGGAGGGGCTCCCGGATGGAAGCCCCTCCAGCTCTCACCGGCTTTTCGGCCCTCAAACGCTCCGCGTCTGAGCCTCGTGCCGTCCCTCGGCGAACTCCTCGATGACCTTGGAGCAGAAGGCCTCGAGATCACCCGGATGGCGGCTGGTCACGAGCCCGCCGTCGGTGACGACCTCCTCGTCGACCCACTCGCCCCCGGCGTTGCGGATGTCCGTCTTGATACTCCAGTAGGAGGTCAGCCTCCTGCCACGCACCACGTCGGCCTCGACCAGGGTCCAGGGACCGTGGCAGATCACACCGACCGGCTTGCCCTGCTCGAAGAACGACCGCACGAAGCCGACCGCCTCCTCGTTTGCGCGCAGCTGGTCGGCGCCGACGCAGCCGCCGGGGACGACGAGACCGTCGTAGTCCTCGGCGGAGACCTCGGAGAACGCCTTCTCGACCGTGAAGGTATCTCCGGGCTCGGTGTCGTGGTTCATCGTCTGAACGTCTCCGGTCTCGACCCCGACGACGTCGACGGAAGCCCCGGCCTCCTCTAGTGCCCTCTTGGGCTCGGTGAACTCGACCTGCTCGGTACCCTTGGGCGCGAGCAGTATCGCGACCTTTTTGCCCCGAAGCTCTCCTGCCACCCTTATCAGCTCTCCTTCCGGGTTCGCCCGATCTACCAGAGAGAGCGTTACCCGCAGGGTGCGGCGGCTAAACAGAGACGCAGACTACCAGAGGTGGTGTACCTGCGGCCGGATGCTGCGGTCGTAGACCTCGCGGATGCGGTCCATCTCCTCGATGGAGAGCGGCGGCATCTCCGAAGCGGCGAGGTTCTCCTCGAGCTGGTCCGGGCGTTTGGCACCCGGGATGGCGCAGGAGACCTCGGGGTGCATCAGGATCCAGCGCAGCGCGAGCTGGGCCAGGGTGTATCCCTCGGGCACGAGCCCTTTGAGCTCCTCGGCGGCGGCGAGCCCGGTCTGGAAGTCCACCCCGGAGAAGGTCTCTCCGCGGTCGAAGGCCTGCCCCTCGCGGTTGAAGTTGCGGTGGTCGTCCGGGGAGAACTCCCTGTCCGGGCGCATCTTGCCGGAGAGGAGCCCGCTCGCGAGCGGCACGCGCACGATCACACCGACGTTCCGTCCGGAAGCGAGCGGGAAGAACTCCCCGGCCGGCTTCTGGCGGAAGATGTTGAAGATGATCTGGACGGTCTTCACGCCAGGGTAGTCGAGGGCGAGCCTGGCTTCCTCGACCTTCTCGACGCTCACCCCATAGTTCTTCACCATTCCCTGCTCCACCAGGCGATCGAGCGCCTCGAAGGTCTCGTCCTGGGTGTATACGGCGGTCGGCGGGCAGTGCAGCTGCAGCAGATCGAGGGCCTCGACCCCCAGGTTCTTCAGGCTGCGCTCGGCGAAGCGGGCGAGGTTGTCGTAGGTGTAGCCTCCGGCGGTGTGTGGGTCGAGGCGCCGCCCGGCCTTGGTGGCGACGAAGATCTCCTCCTCGCGCTCCGCGAGGAGCCTGCCCAGAAGCCGCTCACTCCTGCCGTCGCCGTAGACGTCGGCGGTGTCGAAGAAGTTCACCCCGAGGTCCACCGCGCGGTTGAGGGTGGCGTAGGACTCCTCGTCGTCCACCTCCCCCCAGTCTCCCCCGAAGGCCCAGGTCCCGAGGCTCACCTCCGAGACCCGCATTCCGGTCTTTCCAAGCTCTCTGTAGCGCAAGCGCATCCTTTCCGATCTCATCCTGCTCTGCCGGTCGTCATGAGGTTAGCAGGTCGGTGGCAGGTCATGCTCCGCTACCCGTAACGCGGGCTTTGCACCGGCCGCACCGGCACGCCACCCCGGTAGGAACCGTAGGGCTCGAGGCGCACTTCTCCGAGCCCCCCGCCGGAAGCATCCGGGTTCCAGACCGCCAGCGCGAGCGTGTTGTACCCGCGCGGGTCGAGCAGTCCCTCCGGCAGGTAGAAGAGTCGCTGGGGCCCGAGATCGTTCACGTAGCGCCCGACGAGCCATCCGTTGAGGAACACCAGCACCCGGTAAGGTATTGAGGGGTCGTCTTCGAAGCGCAGGCCGACCGGCACGTCCTCTCCCTCCGGGAGGTCGAGCCGGAAGACCGTCCTGTACCACGCGACGCCGGGCTCCCCGAAGCGGTGCGGCAGGGAAACCTCCCTCCAGCTCCCGTCCGGATAGCCGGGAAGATGCCAGCCATTTCTCTCACCGTACAGGCCGCCGTTGTTGAACGGCCCGCGCACCCCATCTCTGATGTCCTCCCCGCCGCGGTTTCCCTGTATACGCCAGGTGAGGCTGGCACCGGAGCCCTCGAGGCGAGCTTCACGCAGACCTCGGGGTGCCTTGTACTCGTCGCGGGCGGAATAGTCTTCATCGTGGCCCATGTTCTCGAGCAGCACGGCGAGCACGTTCTCCCGACCCGGCCGCAGGACGCCGTCGGGGAACCGGAAGGTGTTCGTACCGCTCCCGTGGCTCCCGAGGAAGGTCCCGTTGAGCCAGACGGCGTAGAGACCGTGGTCACCCCCCTCCCCATCCAGGGTGATGCCGGTCTCGCTCCCGGTCGCGGTGAAGCGACCCCTGAACCACACGTCGCCGTGGTGGAAGCCATAGTCGTCCTCGTAGAGTACCGGCAGGGTGGCGGGTTTGTTGGGGTTGTTGGTCGTGGTGTGGTCCGCCTTGCCCCACCCCGAATCGTCGAAGTCCGGGGATTTCTCGAAAGTCTCGTATCTGAAGCGCCAGCGCGAGAGGCCGGGCAGGTCGGTCCGCGATGGCCCCTGCACCCATGCCGTGAGGGTACCAGAGGGGCTGCGGTGGACCGGAATGATCTCCCCGTTCCAGCTCAGCCGGCGTATACCCGGAGTGCAGAAGACCTCGATCTTGCTCCTTCGGTCCGTATCACCACGCAACTTTAGGATGCCGCCCGAGACCTCCGCGGAGCGCACCAGGTAGGGTCCGCGCACCAGTACGGTCCCGCGCCGGGTCTCCTGACACCAGAAGCGGCCGGCTTCCTCGTCGGTGGCGATGAGCAGGAAGAGCGGCCGTCCTCTACCTTCCAGCAGCACCCTGATGAGCCCCTCGTGGGTGTAGTCGAGGCGGAGGTCGCCGCTCGCGGGATCATGGCGCGTGCGCACCGAGCCCGAGATGACCCGCACGCGCTGGCGTCCTCCGGGGTGACGCAGCACGGTCTCCCCGTCCTCGCCCCTGCGCCCGTAGAGGAGAAGAACGTCCCGCGGACCGATGCTGGCGTGGGTCATCAACTCAGAGGTGGAGTAGACGAGGTGGTGCGTCCCGAAGCGGTAGTTTATGACGAAGAGCTTGGAATCCCGCCCGTTCACCGTTATCGTGGTCCCCGGCTCCTGCGGAACCTTCGGGTAGTAACGGGCACCGGAGGTCGCCGGGGGAATGTCTATCGCGTCGATTACCACGTAGGAGCCGTTCGAGGCAGGGTTCTTCCTGCCGGTCACCTCGATCCTCAGGGTGTGCTCCCCGGAAGGGAGCCCGCTCTTCTCGAAGAGCACCTCCTGGTAGAGCTTGGAGGTGGCGTAGGTGTCTACCGTGGCGGCGAGCTCACCGTCGAGGTAGACGTTCGCGATACCGTGGTTCTGATCCTTCGAGGAGATCCAACGCACCCCCGTGCCGCTGAACGAGACCTCTGCATAATCCCCCGTGGTGTCGCTGTAGGTCTCGGTGTCCTGGTAGTCACCGGATGTCCAGCTCTGGTTCGAGGCGTGGGTCCAGCTGCCATGGTAATCAATGGCGGAATCCATGTCGTCGTAGGTGTAGCCAGCGTGGGCCGCGAGGTTTATGGAGATGTGTGTGGTATCCCGGGCGGTGGAGGTTCCGTCGGCGTGACGCAGAACGTAGAACTGGGTCTTGCTCGCGGGATCGATCCTCCCGTCGAGCCTGAGCGAGGGGTTCTCCGGCGCCGGTGGTTTGAAGTACTCCGTCCGCCGCAACGGCTCCACCGACTGCACCATGTAACCGAGCCTCTTCTGCTCTTCGTACTTGCCGGTGAGCCGACGGGCTTCGTCGATCGCGGCTCCGTAGTCGTAGGAGGAGTAGACGCCGGGGAACGGCAGCCAGCCCCAGCTCGTCCCGCCGTAGGTCATGTAGAAACTCTGCAGCGTCGCCCCGGAGGCTATGTTGGCCTTGTAGAAGACCTTCTCGAAGCTGGCGTTGGTGAGCTCGCGGCACTTATCATATCCGGCGCCTCCCCAGGGATCGAACGAGCCTCCCTGAAACTCGGCGAAGTAGAGCGGCGTCCCCGGAAGCGTCGCCCGCACCCCACTGTAGTCCGGGACCTGGTTCCAGTGCTCGGGGTTGGAGGCGTCGAACCCCTGCGGGTAGGAGTCGTACCCGGGGATGTCCACGGCCCCTTTCCCGGAGGAGAAAGTGGCGTTGTGGTTGCCGCTCAGCGGGACCTCGATGCCGTCGGCGCGGACCTTGTCCTCGATCTGCTGCATGTAGCTGCGGCCCTCGTCCGAACCGTCGTAGAACTCGTTCTCTATCTGGTAGAGGATGATGCTCCCGCCACGGGTGATCTGATGCCGCGCAAGAATCGGGTCTATGTGCCCGAGCCACTCCTTATACGCCGCGGTGTAATCGGGAGCGGTGCTCCTGGCGCGCCCCGCTATGGTCGTGAGCCAACCAGGGAAACCCCCGGAGTCCGTCTCGGCGTTTATGTAAGGCCCCGGACGGGCTATTACCCAGATCCCGACCTCCTCGGTGATCCTCAGAAGCTTCTCAACGTCCCTCACGCCGCTGAAGTCGTAGACACCTCGCTTCGGCGAGTGGTAGCCCCAGTGGAAGTAGATCGAGGCAGCGTTGAACCCGGCAGCCTTCATCTTCTCGAGCACGTCCCGCCAGAGATCAGGGCTCGGAAGCCGCCAGTAGTGAAATTCCCCGGACCATATATACACCCGCCTGCCGCCTATCCGGAGCGAGTAGCGGTCCCAGGTGACCTTCGCACCGGCAGCAGGTTTCGCCCTCGCAACCGGCCCGATCGTCCCGGTCAGGGCCACCCCCGCAAGCCCGGCCCCGGAGAGCCCGAGAAAGTCCCTGCGCGTCATGCGCCGTCTCGTAATCTCCACCATCATCCCCCTTCTCTCCCCACAGATGATGCTACCGCTTCAATATACGCCTCACCCTGCCGCATATCAACATCATTTGAGTTGTTTTTTGTGTGAACAGGTGTGAGACTCAGACGTCCAGAGCGACATCGATCTCGGACCAGAGGGCATCGGGGATGGGGGTGGAGACGAGCTCAAGGGTGGCCCTGACGTGTTCGGGGCTGCTCACGCCGACGATGGTCGAGGCGATGCGGCTCTCGCGCAGGGAGAACTGGAGGGCTGCCGCGGCGAGCGGCACGCCAGCCTCGCGGCACACTTCGGCGATGCGCCGGGCGCGCTCGAGCAGCTGTGGCGGGGCTTCGGAGTAGGCGTAGCGGGGGTATTCCTCCGGGCCGCGGGCGAGGATACCCCCGCCGTAGGGCGCCGCGTTGAGGACGGCCACCCCATGCGAGGCCGCCACGTCCAGCAGAGGAGCCGCGCTCTGGTCGAGGAGCGTGTAGCGGTTGTGGGTTATGGCCAGCTCGAAGCAACCGGTCTCCACGTAGCGGATCATCATATCCACCGGCCCTCCGGCGACGCCGAGGTGCTCTATTACGCCTTCGTCCTTGAGTTTCATGAGGGTCTCGACCGGCCCTCCTTTCGCCATCGCCTCCTCGAAGGTGGTGTGCTCGGGGTCGTGGAGGTGGACGATCTGCAGCCTGTTCAGGCCGAGGAGGCTGAGGCTGCGCTCGACGGAACGTCGCATCTGCTCGCCCGAGAACTCCCCCGTGGAGAGGTCGCGGTCGGCCTTGGTCGAGAGGACGAAGCCCTCCGGGAGACCACCGAGCTCCTTCAGGGCGAGCCCGATGCGCCGCTCGCTCTCCCCGTCGCCGTAGGAGGCCGCGGTGTCGATGAAGTTGACGGGGCCGCGGAAGATCTCGCGCAGCGTGGCGAGCGCCTGCTCTTCGGGTACACCGTATCCGAAGGTCTCGGGCATGCTCCCTAAAGGAGCGCAGCCGTAACAGAGAGGGGTGACGCGCAGGCCCGTCCGACCCAGCTCGCGCGGCCGCAGGGCGCCGCTCAAGGGTTCTCCTCCAGGAAAGACTCTATGCGGGAGAGGTCCCCGTCCGTCAGCGTGAGGTCCGCCGCGCCGACCACGCCGTCGACCTGCTCCGGGCGGCGTCCGCCGACGATGGCCGCCGTGACCGCCGGGTGGCGCAGCGTCCAGGCGATGGCGACCTCGGCCGGAGAGTACCCCCCATGGTCTGCGCCGATCTCGCGCAGCAGTTCCACCAGCGCCAGGTTGCGCGAGAGGCGCGGTTCGTTGAAATCGGGGGCGTGCTTGCGCCAGTCGTCGTCGGGCATGTTCTCGACGCGCTCGCGGGTCATTCGGCCCGAGAGGAGACCGCTCGCCATCGGCGAGTAGACGATCACGCCGATGCCGTGATCGCGACAGTACGGCAGGATCTCATCCTCTATCCCGCGGCGGATGATCGAGTAGGGCGGCTGCAACGTCTCGATGGGGGCTATCTTCTGGCAGCGCTCCATCTGGGAGACGTCGAAGTTCGAGACCCCGATGTGGAGGACCTTGCCCTCCTCCTTCAGCCCGGCCATCGCCTCCCAGCCCTCCTCGATGTCCTCTTCGGGCTCGGGCCAGTGGATCTGGTAGAGGTCGATCGCGTCCACCCCGAGACGCCTCAGGCTGTCCTCGCACTCCCGCTTTATGGAGTTCTTCTTCAGGCTGCCGTAGACGTTGCCCCTCTCGTCCCAGCGCCGCTCGCACTTGGTGAAGACATATGGCCTCTCGGACTCGGGGATGTCCTCGAGGGCGCGGGCGACGAGCTCTTCGGAGTGGCCGAGGCCGTAGACGGCGGCGGTGTCGATCCAGTTTATACCCAGCTCGACGGCGCGCCTTATCGCCCCGATAGCCTCCCTGTCATCCTGCTGCCCCCATGCCCCGCGCCAGCCGCTCCCGCCGATGGCCCAGCTCCCGAAGCCTATGGGGGTTATCTGCATACCGGTCCTGCCGAAAGCACGTTTCTCCAAAACCACCTCCAGAACTCCTAGATCGGCATCTCGATGAACGGCGAGGAGTAGTCCGGGGCCCGCAGAAGGACGTCCTCGGCGTCCATCCGACTCATTCGGTTGCGCTCGGCGGCTATCATCTTCGGTACGAGCCGCACGTCCCCGACCATCGCTATACCCGCGATCTCCTCGTGCGAGAGAGACCAGGAGACGGCCGCGTCCACGTGGCACTGCTCGTCGAAGGGTTCGTACCAGGTCGAGTAACGCTGGCCTTCGAGCGGATGGTCGCTCCGCCAGTTGCGGCGGGAGATCGTCTTTATCGTCATCAGGGCGGCGTCCTGCCGCCTCGCCTCGGACACGAGCGCCTCGAAGTCGTGGCGGAAGGATTCGTCGGTGGACAGGATGTAGTTCCAGGGTGTGAGCACCGTCTCGAACGGGAACCGCCTGAGCGCCTCCCGGTGGGTCGCCGGGGCACCGTTGCCGTGACCGGTGATGCCGATCGCACCGACGATCCCCTGCTCGCGTGCCTCCACCGCGGCCTCGAGCGCCCCTCCCGAACCGGTGACCCGGTCGAGATCCTCCGGGTCGCCCACGGCGTGCAGCTGGATCAGGTCTATCCTGTCCGTCCGCAGCCGGTCGAGCGAGGCGTGGATGTCGCGCCAGGCCCCGTCGCGGTCGCGGGCCTCGATCTTGGTGGAGAGGAAGATGCGGTCGCGGATCTCGGGCATCCAGCGTCCGTAGTGGAGCTCCGAGTCGCCGTAGTCGGGGGCGGTGTCGAAGTGGTTCACCCCGGACTCGAGGGCGAGCGCGATCGAACGGTCCGCCTCGTCGGGGTCGACGCGTGAGAGCGCCGCTCCCCCGTAGATGAGGACCGAGTTCATCCTGCCGAGCCTGCCGAGCCTCCGGTACTCCATCCTGAAAACCCCTTCCCTCGCGTGGTCCGCGGGGTATCTTACTCCTTCGACAGCCCGATGCGCAGCGTCACCACCTCGAAAGGCCGGACAGAGAAGCGCACCGCATCCCCTCTCACATCCAGCTCCTCCCCGGGCTCCTCGAGCAGGTTCGCCCGCCGCACCCTCTCGACCGGGACCCCGAAGCGCAGAGCGCACTCCCCCCTCGCCCCGTGCGGCTCGTAGAGCCTCAAGATCAGCCCCTCCCCGTCCCCGGCGAGCTTCAGGCTCCCCAGGGCGAGCTCCACGCCCTCGACGCCGCAAAACGAGAAAGCATCCGGCAACCCCCCACCACCGGAGACGACGAAAGAAGGGCTGTTGAGCCAGAGCGCCTCCCGCACCACCCCGGACTCCGTCCAATCTCCCCGGTGCGGCAGGAGAGAGAAGGTGAAGCGGTGGCGGCCCTCGTCCGCGAGCGGGTCGGGGAACACGGGGCCGCGCAGCAGGCTGATCCCGAGCACGTTACCCTCGGCGCTGTGGCCGTAGCGCCCGTCGTTGAGCAGCGCCACCCCGTAGCCTGGCTCGGAGAGGTCCGCGAAGCGGTGCGCCGGGACCTCGAAGCGCGCCTCGTCCCACGAGGTGTTGCGGTGGGTCGGACGGTGGTGCGCGCCGAACATCGTCTCGAAGGTCGCCTCGTGGCTGCGGACCCTCAACGGGAAGAGCGAGCGCAGCAGCACCCGCCGCTCGTGCCACTCGACCTCCGTCACGACGTCGAGACGCCGCGATCCCGCGAGGAGCCGGTAGGTCTGCGCGACGCGTGAGCTCCGGAAGCGGCGCCGCACCCACACCGAACCCCGCAGGGGCCCCTCCTCGACGACCTCGATCCCCTCGACCCCGCCGACCTCCTCCCCCTCGCGTCCGTAGTCCTCGTCTACGTCCCACGCCTCCCACTCGCGCGGCTCGTCGGTGTAGGCCCAGAGCTGGTTGCCCCGCCCGTCGAGCACCTCCCGCCCTACCTTTCGGTCGAAGACCCGCCAGAGCGTGCCGTCTGTCCCTACCTCGGCCCGGATGATCTCGTTCTCGAGCACGAACCGCCCGTCCTCCTCCGAGGCCCGGACGGTCGTAGAGGGCTTTCGAGAACCCGCCCCGCCGCGGCGCAGCGTGACCCATCCGAGCGGCGGCACGAGCCGCTCCGGGTCGCAGACCAGCACCCCCTCCTCCACCCGCTGGGTGGGCAGGGGCTCCCCTTCCAGCTCGACGCCCTCGTCGAGATCCGGGACCACGACCGAGAGAGGACGGGGCCACACCGAGGCGTTCACGACCCTCGAGGTCCCGTCCCCCGCCGGACCGCCGAGCGCATCGTCGCGTACCTCCTTTGCGGCCGTCACCACCCCCTCGAGCTGCGGCACGGCCTCATCGTAGACCTCGTGGATCGAAGAACCCGGCAGGATGTCGTGGAACTGGTTGAGCAGGAGGGTCTTCCAGGCCCGCTCCAGCTCTCGCGCGGGGTACTTCTCCCGCCCCAGCGCGTGTGCCACGGCGCGCAGAGCCTCGGCCTCCACGAGCCGGTGCTCGGCCTCGCGGTTGAGCTTCTTGATCCGACCCTGCGTGGTGAGCGTCCCCCGGTGCAGCTCCAGGTAGAGCTCCCCGACCCATCTCGGGAGCCCCTCGCGCGGCAGCGAGGCGAAGAAATCCTCCACGCGGGTCATCCTCAGGCGTGGAAGGGCGGGGAATTCCTTCAGGCGGGCGTAGTTCTCGAGCATCTCCTCGCTCGGCCCCCCGCCGCCGTCGCCCCATCCGAACGAGAAGAGGCTCTCCGGATGGTACCGCTTGCCCCGGAAGTTGCGCCAGGTCCCGAGCAGATCGTGCGGGGTGACGTTCCCGTTGTAGTCCTGGCCGGGATTGTCGAAGTGGTGGGCGAGGACCGTCGTTCCGTCGAGCCCTTCCCAGAGGAAGAGGTCGTGCGGGAAGCGATCGGCCTCGTTCCAGTTGAGCTTGTAGGTGAAGAAGCCCTCGATGCCGGCACCTTTAAGGATCTGGGGCAGCGCGGGGGAAAACCCGAAGGCATCGGGGAGCCAGGCCACCTTCGAGCGCACGCCGAACCTCTCCTCGAAGTAGCGCTGCCCGTAGAGGAGCTGGCGCACCATCGACTCGCCGCCCGGTATCTGGCAGTCGTTCTCCACCCACGAGCCGCCGACCGGCTCCCAGCGTCCCTCCGCGACCCGCTCCCTGACCCGCTCGAAGAGCTCGGGGTCGTCCTCCTCTATCCAGGCGTAGAGCTGCGCCGAGGACTGGTTGAAGGTGAACTCCGGGTAGCGATCCATCAGCGAGAGGACGCTCGCGAACGTCCGGCGCCCCTTGCGCCGCGCCTCCGCCACCGGCCAGAGCCAGGCCAGGTCCAGGTGAGCGTGTCCCGTCAGCGCCAGGCGCCCGGCCGGCGGGTACCCGGCCTCGATCTCTTCGATCCTCTTCGCCAGGAGCCTCCGCGCCCGGCGTACGGCCTGCCGCGCCTCCGGCGAGAGCGGGGTGATCCTCCCTGGATCCTCTGGCAGGCTCCACGGGAGCCTCTCCCCGGCAGAGGAGTACCTCCTGAGGTGGCGCGGAAGGAAGACGTCTGTCGCCGTGGGCCAGCTCCCGGCGAGAGAGGCGAACGCCTCCTCCGCCGCGTCCAGAAGCAGCGGCACCGCGTCGTGCTCCCCGAGCTGCCTCGCCGCTTCCAGCAAGACCCAGAGGTCCCGCTCGAGGCCCCGCACCTCCCTCTCGGGCACCACGAGCGCGGCGCGTTCGATCCTGGGCTCCGGGACCATCTCGCCCCAGACACCGTGCGGGACGACCTCGGCCTCGATCTCTATCCTCTCTCCGCCGCGAGCTTCATCGGTCACCCGGAAGCTCGTGTGGTACGGGTTCAGGCCACCGCTCGCGCCGGTCGAGAGCCGCACGAACCCCTCTCCCCCGAGCCACAGCTCGACCTCGACCGGCTCCCCGGCCCACTCCAGCGGCACCTCCACCTCGGCCGAGAGGCTTACCGGAAGCGCGACCTCCGGCCAGAAATCCCCGAGGCTCACCTTCTCGATCCTGCCGTTCCCGGTAGAAAAACGCCAGACCTCGATGTCCCGCTCCCTCGCGTTGTGCCAGCGGCGAAGTTCCCCCGCGCGGCGGTGCAGCCTCCCGAGCTGGCGCTCGTCCTCTTCTCTCAAGACCTCACCCTTTCCTCCGGTAACGCACACCAGGACAAGATAACCCACGAGATAGAGATCCGCGGAGTGCGGATGAATTCGGGCGAGCATATACTGTGAGCCGAGAAGAGTTGGGGAAAGGAAACGTTCATGCCTCAGGAGAAGGTCTACCGCAGCGAGCTCACCCCGGTGAGCTTCCTCAGGAGGAGCGCCGCCCTGTTCCCGGAGAAGACCGCCGTGGTGCACGGAGAGCGCCGGTACACCTACCGCGAGTTCGGGGAGAGGGTAGACAGGCTCGCCTCCCGGCTGCGCCGGGAGCTCTCCAGGGGCGACCGGGTCGCCTTCCTGTGCCCGAACATCCCCGCGCTGCTCGAGGCGCATTTCGCCGTGCCGCTCTCGGGGTGCGTGCTGGTCGCGATAAACACCCGCCTCTCCAAGGGTGAGGTCGGCTACATCCTGGAACACTCGGGAGCGAGGGTCGTCTTCTACGACGCGGAGCTGGAGGGGCTACTGGAAGGAGCGCCGGGGATCGGGAAGGTCCGCATCGAGGACACCGGAGGGCCAGAGGACCCCTACGAGGAGTACCTCTCGGCGGGCTCGCCGGAGCCCCTGCAGCCGGTGCTGGAGGACGAGGAAGAGACGATCTCCATAAACTACACCTCCGGTACCACCGGGAGGCCCAAGGGAGTGATGTACACCCACCGCGGGGCGTACCTGTGTGCTCTGGGGAACGTCATCGAAGCCGGGATGGGCTACGATACCCGCTACCTCTGGACGCTCCCGATGTTCCACTGCAACGGCTGGACCTTTCCCTGGGCCGTCACGGCGGCGGGAGGCATCCACGTGTGCCTGCGGAGGGTCGACCCCGAGAAGATCTGGGACCTCTTCGACGAGGAGGGGATAACCCACTACTGCGGCGCGCCGACCGTCCAGATAGGGATAGCCAACCACGAGAAGGCCCACCGCCTCGATAAGCCGGTCCGGACGGTCGTCGCGGGAGCCCCGCCCTCTCCGACCCTCATAGAGAGCCTGGAGAACATCAACATCCAGCCGCTGCACGTCTACGGCCTCACCGAGACCTACGGTCCGATCACGGCGTGCGTACGGCAGGATGGGTGGGAAGATCTCACCACCGAAGAGCGGGCCCGTCTCGTCGCCCGTCAGGGGCAGGGATACGTGACCTCCGAGGAGGTGCGGGTCGTCGACGAGAAGATGAACGACGTCCCGCGCGACGGGGAGACGATGGGCGAGGTCGTGATGCGCGGCAACATGGTCATGAAAGGCTACTTCAGGGACGCGGCGGCCACCGGAGAAGCCTTCCGGGGCGGGTGGTTCCACTCCGGGGACGTGGCGGTGTGGCACCCGGACGGCTACGTCGAGATAAGGGACAGGAGCAAGGATGTGATCATCTCCGGCGGCGAGAACATCTCGACGATCGAGGTCGAGCAGGCCGTCGTGAGCCACCCGGCCGTGCTCGAGTGCGCGGTCGTCGCGATCCCGGACGAGAAGTGGGGCGAGCGACCGAAGGCGTTCGTGACGCTCAAGAAAGGCAGAGAGGCCACACAAGAGGAGATCATCGAGCACTGCCGGGGGCGTATCGCCCGCTTCAAGGCTCCCGCGAAGGTCGAGTTCGTCGAGGAGCTGCCGAAGACGTCCACCGGCAAGGTGCAGAAGTTCGTCCTGCGCGAGAAGGAGTGGGCCGGCAGGGAGAAGCTCGTCAACTAGAGGAGGCAGAGAGATGCTCGGCGAGAGGACCTACGAGAACATCCTGTACGAGCGCGAGGGAGACATCGCCCTCGTCACGATGAACCGCCCCGAGAAGCGCAACGCCCTCTCCATGGCGCACATGCGCGAGCTCACCGACTGCTTCCGCAGGATAGGCGAGGAGCGCGAGGCGCAGATCGTCATCCTCGCGGCCAACGGCCCGGCGTTCTGCTCCGGTCACGACCTCTCAGAGATGATCGGACGCACCCCGGAAGACTACCGGCGCATCTTCGAAGTCTGCACCGAGCTGATGATGACGATCCGCTCCATCCCCCAGCCGGTCGTGGCCCGGGTACACGCGACCGCGACCGCCGCCGGCTGCCAGCTCGTCGCGACCTGCGACCTGGTCGTCGCCTCCGAGGAGGCCCGCTTCGCCACCCCGGGGGTGAAGATAGGGCTCTTCTGCTCGACCCCGATGGTCGCGCTCTCCCGCTCCGTAGGGCAGAAGAAGGCGATGGAGATGCTGCTCACGGGAGATTTCGTCCCGGCCGAGGAGGCGAGAGAAGCCGGGCTCGTGAGCAGGGTCGTCCCGGCGGAGAGGCTCGAGGAGGAGACCCGCGCGCTGGCGGAGAGGATCATCGAGGCGAGCCCGCTCGTCGTGGGGCTCGGCAAGCAGGCGTTCTACCGGCAGCTCGAGATGCCAACCGGGCAGGCCTACGCCTACACGAAGGAGGTGATGTCCTTCAACGCCACCTTCGAGGACGCCCAGGAGGGTATGTGCGCCTTCCTTCAGAAGCGCCGTCCGGAGTGGAAGGGCCGCTAGAGCCAGCCCTGCACGGACGCCCCTGGCCAGAGCGCCTGAAGGGCATTAAGATACGTCGCTGGAGTCGTAAACCACGCAAAGCATGGTGCGCGATGACGGATGCGACCACGAAACCGGCAGAGAAGGAGCAGAGCAAGACCCGCGGGATGCCCCCGTACAACGTGGTCCTGCTGGATGACGACGAGCACAGCTACGAGTACGTGATCACGATGCTCGGAGCCATCTTCGGCTACCCGCCGCAAAAGGGGTACGAGCTCGCCAGAAAGGTCGATACCGCCGGGCGGGTCGTGGTGGCGACGACGAACCTCGAGCAGGCGGAGCTGAGGCGGGATCAGATCCAGAGTTTCGGCCCCGACCCGCGCATCCCGCGCTGCAAAGGCTCGATGTCCGCGGTGGTGGAGCCCGCCACGCGGTAGTCCCTCACCAGCGGGGATCCGAGCGCAGGAGCTTCTCTGCCTCCCTCTCGGAGAGCAGGCCGGCGAAGTAGTCGCCGCGGGCGAGGTCGCACCCGACCCCGCGCAACAACCCGAAGATCTGCGCGTCGTCCACTCCCTCGGCCAGAACCCGGATGCCGAGCATGTGGGCCACCTCCACGATCGAGGAGAGCATCCTCTCCCTCACGCCGTCACCCTCCCCGAGCAACACCCCGCCCACCTTCAACTGGTCAGGAGAGAGCGAGGAAGGGGCGCAGAAGTCAAAACCATCCGCCGAGAACGTTGCGCCGCCGTCGCGCAGCCGCCCGAGCGCTTCGAGGGTCTCGGGTTCTGAATGGAGCGCCGCTGCACCTCCCACCTCCAGCACGAGCCGGGAGCGCAGGACACGCAGGAGATCCAGGGCCTCCCGGACGAGCCTGCTCTGCCGCAGAAACCGCGCCGGGAAGCTGAGGTGGAAATCCGGTACCCGGTCGCTCCCGCCCCAGCGGCCGGTGAGGCGCCGGATCTCCGCCAGCACCCTGTGCCCCAGCTCTCCGATGATGCCGCTCTCTTCGGCGAGCTGCAGGAAGCCGCGAGGCTCGACAAGCCCCTCGCGCGGGTGTTCCCAGCAGAGCACCATGTACAATCCGCTCGCCCGCCCGTCCTTGAGGTCGACTACCGGCCTGTAACGGAACGTGAACTCTCCCCGCTCGAGCGCCCACCACAACCTGCGCTCCATCTCGATCCGCTTCATACCGTCCTCTTCGAGCCCATCCTCGAAGAGCTCATATCCGCCTTTGCCCCGGGATTTCGCCTGATACATCGCCAGGTCGGCCCGCCGCAGAAGCTCCCGCGGGTCGTCCTTCCCCCCGCCCACCGCTATCCCGATGCTCAGCGTGATCTGCCAGCGGCGGCCGCCGAGCGTTATCGGTTCCGCAAAGCCGCGCTGGACGCGCTGCGCTATGGTGCGGGCCTCCAGCTCACCCGCCCCCTCCAGGAGCACGGCGAACTCGTCGCCGCCGACTCTGGCCACCAGGTCGCGCTCCCTCACCTTCGCCTGCAGCCGCCAGGCTATTATCCTGAGAGCCCGATCCCCCCAGTCGTGGCCCAGAGCGTCGTTTATGAGCTTGAACTCGTCGAAATCCACGAAGAGCACCGCGACGCTTTCTCCCGTGCTCCTGGTCCGCGAGATGGCCTGCGAGAGACGCTCGGTGAACAGCGTCCGGTTGGGCAAACCGGTCAGCGAGTCGTGGAATGCCTGGTACCTCAGGCGCTGTTCGAGCCTCCGGCGGTCGCTGATGTCCTTGACCACTCCGAGCATGCCGACGATCTTACCGGAGGGGTCGCGGTAAGGGCTGGCGCTCACCTCGACCCACACGTAAGAGCCATCCCTGCGCCGCAGCCTCATCTCGTAGCGCTCGGACATCCCCCGCATCCGCTGGCGATTGCGCCGGAGCATGACCTCATCCTGCCCGGGGTCGAACAGGAGTTCGTAGGCTTTGCGGCCGATGATCTCCTCCTGTTCATAGCCGCTCAGCTCGGAGAGGCGCGGGTTGGTGTAGAGGACCACGTCTTCGGTGTCGGTGATGAGGAGGCCCTCCCCCATCCCCTCGACGACGGCCCGGAAGCGCTGCTCGCTCTCCCGGAGAGCCTCCTCGGCCCGCTTGCGATCGGTTATGTCGAGCAGGATGCCCTGCCAGAGACGACCGCCCCTGCCGTCGTCCTCAAGCCGCGCCGCCTTGTCCAGGACCCAGACCACCGACCCGTCCCTTGCGACGAGTCGGTACTCCTCGCTGAATGGCTCACCGGTCCTCTTCGAGTGGTCGTCGGCGGCGAGCACCCGCTCCCGGTCCTCAGGATGCAGGCTCTCCCGCCAGAGGTCCCTGTTCGGGTCGAGCCATTCCTCGAGGGTGTAGCCCGTAAGCTCCTGTATCTGCGGGCTCGTATACTCGGCGATGTTGGCGGAGGAGCGCACCTCCTGGTCGCGGTCTATGTAGGTGACCGCCGGGATCTGCTCCACGAGCGTGCGGTAGCGGTGCTCTGCCTCCCTCAGACGGCGCTCGCTCTCGCGAAGCTCCTCTTCCATCCGCTTCCGGGCGGTCACGTCGTGAAACTGGGTGACGAAGTACATCGGCTCCCCGTCCTCGCCGCGCACGAGCGCGGCGTCCGAGATCGCCCAGACCACCCCACCGTCCTTGCGGACGTAGCGTTTCTCGAGGAGCACCCGCTCCGGCCCGCCTTCCTCCAGCATACTGCGGGCACGCCGCCGGCTCTCCTCCAGGTCGTCTGGGTGGGTGAACTCGAAGGACTTCCTGCCGACGATCTCCTCCTCCTCATACCCGAGCATCTGGCAGAAAGCCCGGTTGACGCTGAGATAGCGGTTGTCCAGCCCGACTATGGCCATCCCGCTGGAGGCGTTCTCGAACGCCCCCCGGAAGCGCGCCTTCCCCTCGTAGATCATGGCCTCGACACGCTTGCGCCCGGTGATGTCCCTCACGATGCCCGTGAAGGTGAGCTCCTCGCCGTCGTCGGCCACCCCGAGGGTGAGGCTCATCGGGAACTCCTCACCGCCCCTGCGCAACCCGGCGAGCTCGAAGGTACCCTTGCCGACCATGCGCGGCTCTCTGGTCTTCAGATAGCGCTCGAAGCCCCTCCTGTGCGCCTCGCGGAAGCGTTCGGGCATGAGTACCTCGAGGGGCCGCCCCACGACCTCCGCGGCCTCGTAACCGAAGATACCCTCCGCAGCCCGGTTGAAACGGCGGATCACGCCGGCTTCATCGGCCACGATCACGGCATTGGGCGTGGTACCGAGCAGGGTGCTGGTGAGCGCCTCGCTCTTCCTGAGAGCACGCTCCAGGCTCCCTGCAGTACAGCGCAGCGCTACGCTCACCTCCCCGGCCTCACCGCGCAGGATGTCCGTCAGAGCCTCGAAATCCCGCCAGGAGCCGTCCGCATGCCGCAGCCGGACCTTCCGGCGGACCCCCTCCCACCTCTCGGGATCTTCGACCACCCGGCGCAGGACCTCCGAATCCCCGGGGGCGAAAAACCCGCTCAGATCCCGTCCTACGACCTCTTCCAGCCTCCAGCCGAGCAGATCCCGGGCCGACCGGCTCAGGGAGATTATCTCCCCTTCAGGGGAGAAGACGATTAAAACATCCGCAGCATCAGGCACGTGCGAACCATGCCCCGCCGCTCCCAGCCCGCTGTGATCCACCAAAACTCCTGATCGTCAAGCTCCATGGTAGGGGCATCCCCCTCCCATGCCTCATCACATGCTTTGCGGCAACAATTCAAGCCGCCTGCAGGCATTTTAGATGACCCCGGCTCCCGTCGCGACTCCGGAGGCCATCGAGGGGTCTCCCAGGGTGCAGAAGGGCATAAAAAGCGGGGAGGGTGGCTCCCTCCCCGCCGGGGCGTGCCTGGGAGGCGGGCTAGCTCTGCAGGTTCTCGAAGATACCTGCGGCGCCCATCCCGCCGCCGATGCACATCGTGACCATCCCGTAGCGTGAGCCCCGCCGCCTCATCTCGTGGATGAGCTGGATGGTGAGCTTGGTGCCGGTCGCACCCATCGGGTGGCCGAGCGCTATCGCCCCGCCGTTGACGTTGGTCTTCTCCAGATCCAGGCCGACCTCCCGGATGACGGCGAGCGCCTGCGCCGCGAAGGCCTCGTTGAACTCGATGAGGTCTATCTGATCGAGCGAGAGCCCGACCTGTTTCAATACCTTCGGGATCGCGACCGTGGGGCCTACGCCCATCACCTCGGGCCTCACCCCGCCGACAGCGAACCCGAGGAAGCGCGCCAGGGGCTCGAGGCCCCGCCGCTCGGCCTCCTCCCGCTCCATGACGACGACCGCCGCCGCGCCATCGCTCCGCTGCGAGGAGTTCCCGGCCGTGACGGTCCCGCCCTGCTGGAAGACGGGCTTCAGCTTCGCGAGCGCCTCGGCGGAGGTGTCCCGGCGCGGCCCCTCGTCACGCCTGAAGGTCGTCTTGTGGTGGCGCACCTCCCCGTCGTCGTCGACCCAGCCGAAGGAGACCTCGAGCGGTACGATCTCCTCGTCGAAGAGCCCGGAGTCGACGGCCTTCGCGGCGAGCGTGTGGCTCCTGAGGGCGAACTCGTCCTGATCCTCCCGGGAGACGCCGAACTCCCTGGCGACCTGCTCGGCGGTGAGGCCCATCCCCATGTAGACGGCCGGGTTCGTCTCGACCAGCGCCGGGTTGGGGGCGAAGTTCGGCATCTCCAGCGTCGAGGACATGTGCTCGACCCCGCCCGCGACGATCGTCGTGGCATGTCCGACCATGATCCTCTCGGCCGCGATCGCGATGGTCTGCAGCCCCGAGGAGCAGAAGCGGTTGACGGTCTGCGCCGGCACGCTCTCCGGCAGGCCGGCGCGCATCGCCGCGAGCCGCGCGATGTTGTACCCCTGCGTCCCCTCGGGCATCGCGCAGCCGTAGATCACGTCCTCTATCTCCTGCGGGTCGAGCCCCTCCGCCCGGTCCACGGCCGCGCGTATCGGCGCGGCCGCGAGATCGACCGGGTGCATCTCCCTGAGCGTCCCCCGCGGCGCCCGGCCGACCGCCGTGCGCGCCCCGGAGACGATGACCGCTTCCTTCATCCTCCACCTCCTAGTTTCGGACCGGCTTCCCGGTCTTCAGCAACCCCGCTATCCGCTCCTGCGTCTTCTCGTTCCCGAGCAGATCGAGGAAGGCCTCTTTCTCCAGCGAGAGTATGTACTCCTCGGTGACCCACTGCGGGCCGGTGATGTCCCCGCCGGTCATCACCCACGCGAGCCTGGAGGCTATGACGCCGTCGTACTCGGTCGCGTAGCGGCCCCACTGCATGGTGCGCACCGCGAGCTCGAGCGCGGCGCGGGCGGCGGGCCCGGCGGCGTAGACGCTCTTCTCGCGAACGGGAGGAACGTATCCGTCGGCGAGCTCGAGCGCCTCCCTTTTGGCCGCGTGGACGAGATGGTCCGCGTTCATCACGACGCGGTCGTCTTCATCGAGGAAGCCGAGCTCGCGCGCCTCGAGCGCGCTGGTCGAGGCCTTCGCCGTCGCCATCGTCTCGAACGCCCGCTGCAGATAAGGCAGCGGCGGCACGGAGGACGAGGTGATCTCGCGCGAGACGAGCCTCCTGACCATCTCTTTGGTCCCGCCCCCGGCCGGGATGAGGCCGACCCCGGCCTCCACCAGGCCCATGTACGTCTCGCCCGCGGCGACCACACGGTCGGAGTGCAGGCAGATCTCGGCCCCCCCGCCGAGCGTCTGCCCGTGCGGGGCGGCGACGACGGGCTTCGGGGCGAAGCGGAAGCCCATGAGCAGCCCGTGCAGTGCGTCGATACTCCGCCCCACCTCCTCCAGCGCGCCGTTCTTCACGGCGTGGGCGATCTCGCCCAGGTTCGCCCCGACGCAGAAGTTGCGCGCCTCGCTGGCGATGACGAGCGCCTCCCAGCGCCCGCTCTCGAGCTCCTCGAGCGCCCGGCAGCCCATCTCCACCACCTTCTGATCGATGGCGCTCGCCCGGGAGTGGATCTCGTAGCAGAGCACCCCGTCCCCGAGGTCGAGCAGGCTCGCCGAGTCGTTGCGCGCAACCTCTTTACCCTCCTCGCGCAGGGCATCGAGCGATATCTTCAGCGGGTCCTCGCGCACCGGCTCGTAGCGCTTCGAGAGCGGGCTGTACTGCAGCTCCTTCGTGCCCTCCTTCCTGTAGAAGCTCTCGTTGCCGGAGGAGAGCATCTCCTCGACCCAGCCCGCGACCTCGATGCCGAGCGATCGCATCCGCTCTGCGGTCTCCCTGACGCCGAGGAGGTCCCACGTCCGGAAGGGCCCGGCCTCGTGCCCGAAGCCCCACTCCATCGCGTGGTCCACGTCCTCGAGGGTGTCCGAGATCTCCGGCACCCGCCGCGAGGCGTAGGCGAGGTCGGGAAGGATCGTGTCGCGCAGCATGCGGGCGTGGCGATCCTCGTCGGCTTTGTGCATGATGAAGCGCAGCCTCGCCCCGAGATCCCCCTGCTTCCACGCCTCCTCCGCGAGCGGCACCTCCGGGTTCTCCGGCGGTTCGTACTCGAAGGTCTCGAGGTTCAGGACGTCGAAGACGGTCCTCCCGTCGCGCTTCGTCCTCCTGTAGAACCCCCCGCCGGTCTTGATGCCGAGCAGGCCCCTCTCCTGCATCTCCTTGAGAAGCGGCGGGACTTTGAGCTGCTCGCGCGACTCGTCCTCCGGGACGAGCTCGTAGAGGTTCTCCGCTACCCCGACCGCGATGTCCAGCCCCACCTGGTCCATCAGCCGGAAGGTCGCGGTCCTGGGGCGTCCGATCAGGGGACCGGTCAGCGCGTCGACCTCCTCGATCCCGAAGCCGTTCTCGAGGAAGTAGCGGATCGAATTCATCCCCGAGAAGCTGCCGAGCCGGTTGCCGATGAAGTTGGGGGTGTCCTTGGCGATCACACCGCCCTTGCCGAGAACGCGCTCCCCGAAGGTGCGCACCTCCTCGACGAGCGCGGGGTCGGTGTCTCTGGTCGGGATGATCTCGAGCAGCTTCAGGTAGCGCGGCGGGTTGAAGAAGTGGGTCCCGAGGAAGCGCCTCCTGAAGCCCTCGCTGCGGCCCTCGGCGATCTTGTGCAACGGTATCCCGGAGGTGTTCGAGGAGAGGACGGCCCTCTCCGGCGCCAGCTTCTCGACCCTCGCCCACAGCTTTTGCTTGGGCTCGAGCCTCTCCACTATCGCCTCGACCACCCAGTCGGCCTCGGAGAGGCGCCCGAGGTCGTCCTCGAAGTTCCCGAGGCGGATGCGCTCCGCGACCCGCCCGCTCATGAGCGCCGCGGGCCGCGCCTTCCTCATCCGCTCGAAGCCGGCCTTCACGACAGCGTTCCTGTCCTCGCCTTCCGCGGCGATGTCGAGCAGGTCGACCTCGAGCCCGGCGTTCGCGCAGTGGGCGGCGATCGCCGCGCCCATCGTCCCGGCCCCGAGTACCGCTACCCTGCGTATGTGTCTCATCTGCCTCCTCCTGACTGGTCCTGCGACCGATCCCCTGCGGAGACCGGCTTCCTCCTCACGTAGACGGTCTTCTCCACCCGGGCGTGCACCACCCCGGCGGCATCCCTCAGCTCCACGGGGTACGTCCGCTCCACCGGCGCCCCGCCCTCCGCGGCCCTCCGGACGGCTTCGACCTCCTCCCCGCTCAGCCGGAAGCGGGCGTAGAGCGTCTCCCGGCCGGGCTTCTCGTAGAGGACCTTCGCCGCCCGGTCCCAGACTATGTACCCGCTGCCGAGGTTTTTGATGAGCATCAGCGCGTAGAAGGGGTCCACCGCGGCGTAGATGCTGCCGCCGAAGATCGTGCCGAAGTAGTTGCGCGTGCGCCATCCGAGCGGCAGCCGGATCTCGACCTCCCGCCAGTCGCCGGAGATGCGCATGACCCTGCCTCCCGTCCCCCGGTAGGCGGGGTAGAAGTTCATCCCGATCCTGAAGAGCCGGCTCGCGAGCGACTCCGGTTCAGCCATAGATCTCCTCGTGCAGCCGCTGCGCCACCTCTATGACCCGCAGCAGATGCTCCTCGAAGCGCTCTTTTATCTCGGCGTACTTCTGCTCCCCCCTCGGCGTGATCGTGTAGAAGCGCCGGCTGCGGGTCTCGGGTTTCTCCCACTCCCCGACGATGTACCCCTTCTCCTCCAGCCGCCGCAGGAGCGGGTAGACGGTGTTCGGCGAGACGCTCATCGACCCACCGGAGAGCTCCTTTATCTGCTGGATGATGCTGTTGCCGTACTCGGGCTTCCTGCGGACGAAGTGCAGGATGAGAAGCGGGAAGATGCTGCGGGTCTTGACCTCGCTGAGCAGTATGTCCCGCGGGCTCGCCGGGGCTTTCCCGGCTCTCTTCCCGCTCCCCGTGGTGGTCGTATCGGGCATCCTCCCCCTTCCTCGGAGCCTACGACTGGTAGAGGCTCTCTATCTCCCTCGCGTAGCGCTCGCGCACCACGTGCATCCTGACCTTGAGCGTCGGGGTGAGCTCCCCCTCCTCGACCGAGAGCTCGCGCGGCAACAGCGCGAACTTCTTGGGCCGCTCGTAGGGGGCGAACCGGCGGCAGGCCTCCTCGATCTCCCGCCCGACGATCTCCCGGCAGCGCTCGTCCCGCGCGAGTCTTTCCCCGCCGTCGTCCACGCCGAGCGTCCGTCGCACGGCGTCGTAGTCGGGGACGACGAGCGCCGCGACGTACTTCCTCCCGTCCCCGACGAGCACGGCCTGCAAAACGTGGGGCTGCGCGGCGATCGCCGCCTCGACCGGCTCCGGCGCGACGTTCTTCCCCGTGGAGAGCACGAGGATGTTCTTGAGACGTCCGGTGACCCGGAGGCACCCATCCTCGTCGAGCTCTCCCATGTCTCCGGTGCAGAACCACCCGTCTTCGGTGAACGCCTCGCGGGTGGCCTCCTCGTCGTCGAGGTAGCCGCCCGTAACCCCGGGACCTTTCACCTGTATCTCCCCCTCCTCCGAGATCCTGACGGAGGTGCCGAAGATCGGCGGCCCGACGGCCCCGAAGCGCGGGACCGGAAGCCGGTTGCAGCAGATGACGGGCGAGGTCTCGGTGAGACCGTACCCCTCTATTATCCTTATCCCGCAGGCGTAGAAGAACTCGCCGACCTCCTGCTCGAGCTTGGCCCCGCCGGAGACGAAGCAGCGCACCCTGCCACCGGTGGCCTCGCGCACCCGGCGGTAGACGAGCTTATCGTAGAGCGCGAGCCGGGCCCTGAGCAGGGCCCCCGGCTCCCGCCCCTCCCTCTCGAGGCGGTACTTCTCCCTGCCGGCCTCGACCGCCCGCTCGAAGAGGGCCCTGCGCAGCGGCCCGCCCGATTCTCCCTGCTCGCGCACCCGCTCGTACATCTTCTCGTAGAGCCGGGGCACGCAGAGCATAAGGGTGGGCCTCACCTCGCGCAGGTTCTCCGGGATCTTCTCCATCGACTCGGCGTAGTAGGTGGTCGCGCCGACGTACAGCGAGAGGAACTGGCTGCAGGTGCGCTCGAAGACGTGCGAGAGCGGCAGAAACGATAGGAAGACGTCCTCGCGCACGACCGGGAGCGCATCCCGGATCCCCTCCAGGTTGGAGAGGATGTTGCCGTGGGTGAGAACGGCCCCCTTCTGCCGCCCGGTGGTCCCGGAGGTGTAGATCACCGTCGCCACGTCCTCCCGCCGCAGAGAGCGCCAGCCCTCCTCCCAGGCATCCCCGAGCGGCTCCTCTTCCCCGAGCGCCTCGACCTCCCCGAAGGAGAGCACCCCAGTACCCCCCTCCATCGAGACGAGGTGCGAAAGGCCCTCCCCGGCCTCCCTCACCTTGCGCAGCAGCTCCTCCCCCTCGACGATCGCCACGCCCGCACCCGAATGCCCGAGGATGTACCCGATCTGCTCTTCCTCCAGCGTCGGGTAGACCGGCACCACGACGCCCCCGAGGCTCTGCACGGCGAGGTCACCGATCGGCCACTCCGGACGGTTGCCCGAGACGATCGCGACCCTCGACCCCCTCCCGACCCCGAGCCGGGCGAGACCCGAGGCGAAGCGCTCCACCCGCCGCCAGAAATCCCCGTAGCTCAGAGGACGCCACTCTCCCCCCTCCCTGCGCACGAACGCAGCCTTCTCCGGATCCGCCACCGTCCTCTCGTACAGCGTCTCGACCAGCGCCGGTCTCTTCTCGCCCCCGACGTAGGTCGTGCCAGCCTCCTGCTCCTTCTGCATGTGACAACCTCTCCCTGACCCTGTAGAATGTTGTCACAGATGATAATAACACGTATGATAGTTTCAAGGAACCCTGCTGGTCTGCGGGGGCGTGGTAGAGTGATCTGTCGACGAGAGAGGATCGCGAAGGAGGAGAGTTCTGGTGATTGCTGACGTATCGAGCTCGTTGGGGACCGATTTCTACCTTCTGGACGAGTTGCTCACGGACGAGGAGCGGCAGGTCCGGCAGAAGGTCAGGGACTTCTGTGACCGGGAGGTCATCCCGGTCATAAACGAGTACTGGGACAAGGCAGAGTTTCCGTTCCAGTTCGTGGAGAAGTTCGCCGAGCTCGGGATCGCGGGCACCAGCATAAAAGGCTACGGGTGTCCGGGGATGAGCCACGTGGCCGAGGGGCTCGTGGGAGCGGAACTCGCGCGGGGGGACGGGAGCCTCAACACCTTCTTCGGGGTCCACTCCGGGCTCGCCATGGGTTCCATCGCCATCCTCGGCAGTGAGGAGCAGAAGCAGCACTGGCTGCCGCAGATGGCGCGGATGGAGAAGATCGGGGCGTTCGCGCTCACCGAGCCCGAGCACGGCTCCGACGCGGTCGCGCTCGAGTCGAGCGCCGTGCGCGACGGCGATCACTACGTCCTCAACGGGCACAAGAAGTGGATCGGGAACGCCTCCTTCGCCGACGTGATCGTCTTCTGGGCCCGCGACGCGGAGGACGGGCAGGTCAAGGGTTTCCTGGTCGAGAAGGGAACCGAGGGGCTCTCGACGAGGGTCCAGACCGGCAAGACCGGCAAGAGGGCCGTCTGGCAGGCGGAGGTCGAGCTGAAAGACGCCCGGGTTCCGGCCGAGAACAAACTCGAGCACGCAAACTCCTTCAAGGACACCTCTAAGGTGCTCACCGCGACCCGCTACGGCGTCGCCTGGGAGGGCGTCGGGCATGCCCTCGCCTGTTACGAGGCCGCGCTGCAGTACGCTAAGGAGCGCAAAGTCTTCTACCGGCCCCTCACCAACTACCAGCTCATCCAGAACCGCCTGGCGAACATGCTCGCCGAGCTCACCCACATCCAGCTGATGTGCCTCAGGCTCGGCCAGCTCTTCGACCAGGGCAAGATGACCGAGGGGATGGCCTCGCTCGCCAAGATGAGCGTCGCCAGGAAGGCCAAGCAGATCTGCGCCGACGCCCGCGACATCCTCGGCGGCAACGGCGTCCTCCTTGAATACCTGGTAGGCAAGCACCTGGCCGACATGGAGATCGTCTACACCTACGAGGGCACCGACATCGTGCAGTCCCTGATCGTCGGGCGCGAGATAACCGGTGTGCAGGCCATAGCGCCGAGCCGCAGGGGTCAGTAAGGCTTTGCTCTTCCGGCGCCGGGGCGTCTTTCGGGGCGCCCCGGCGGTTACTCTTCTCCTGCCTCCGGGCAATAATGTGTGGCGTGACCTTTCCACGAAGAGGGAGGATGCATGAAAGCAGTGATCCTGCGCGAGCTCGGAGGCCCGGAGAGCCTCGCCTACGAAGAAGCCCCCGACCCCGAACCCGGCCCCGGAGAGACGCTCGTCCGGCTGCGCGCGGCAGCTTTGAACCGCCGCGACGTGTTCGTGACGCGCGGGCTCTACCCCGGCGCGAGGTCCGAGGCCCTGCCGGTCATACCCGGCTCCGACGGCTCGGGCGAAGTCGTGGCGCACGGAAGCGACGGCGCCGGCGGGCTCCCGCCGGAGGGGAGCGAGGTAGTGATAAACCCCGCACTCTACTGGGGAGATGACGAGCGCATACCCGGCAGGGACTACCGCATCCTGGGTCTCCCCGACGATGGCACCTTCGCCCAGCTCGTAAAGGTGCCCTCGGAGAACGTCTTCGAGAAACCCGCCCACCTCACCCACGAGCAGGCGGCGGCGGTTCCGCTCGCCGCGCTGACCGCGTACCGGGCGCTCGTGACCCGGGGCAACCTCCAGCCGGGCGAGACCGTCGTCATCCCCGGCGTCGGGGGCGGCGTCGCCACCTTCCTCGTGCAGCTTGCCTCCGCCCTCGGCGGGCGCGTCTTCGTCACCTCCTCGAGCGCAGAGAAGGTCGAGAAGGCGAAAGAGCTCGGCGCCGAGGGCGGGGTCACCTACGAGGACGAGAACTGGTCGCGCACGCTGCGCGAGATGACCGGGGGAGTGGACCTCTCGGTCGACTCGGTCGGGGGGGAGATCTTCGACGCGCTGCTCGCGCTGGCCAGACCGGGGAGTCGGATCGTCACGTTCGGGGCGACCGCGAGCCCCAAGGTCTCGCTCACGATGCCCCGCGTCTTCCTAAAACAGCTCGACGTGCTCGGCACCGCCATGGGCACGAACCGCGAGTTCGAGGCGATGCTGAAGCTCTACTCCGAAAAGGGTCTCGAGCCGCTGCTGGACCGCACCTTCCCGCTGGAGGAGACGACCGCCGCCATGAACCACATGGAAGAGGGAAGCGGGATGGGAAAGATCGTGCTCGAAATTCCCTCCTGATCTCCTGGAAGCGTAAAAGCCGCAGCACGAAGAGAGGGGCCCCTGGCGGGGCCCCTCTCTTCGTCCCTGTTGGATCGGCGCTCAGGCCGCGGCGCTGCTCGAGCGCTTCGTACCGTTGCCGCCGAACTCGCCGGCCCGCAGCATCTGCTCGGCCTCACGCTGCAGCTGCCGCACCCGCTCGCGCGAGACCCCGAGCTCGTCCGAGAGCTCGGCGAGCGTGGCCGCCTTCCTGTCGTCGAGGCCGTAGCGACGGATCAGGACGTAGCGGTTGCGCTCGGGCAGGCGCCGGATCATCTCACCGATGCGCGCGGCCTCCATGCCCTGCACGACCCTCTCCGGGGTGTTCGAGGCGGCCTCGTCCTCGATGAACTCCCCGATCTCGGAGGCGTCCTTCTCCTGGCTCAAGGGCTGGTTGAGGCTCGTGGCGTCGGGCATCGCGCTCTTCACGTCCCGCACCTCTTCCGGCGTCCAGCCGACCCTCTCAGCCACCTCCTCGTCGGTGGGTTCCCGCTCGAGCTCGGCGGAGAGCTCGTTGTACGCCCGGGCCATCTTCCTTATCTTCTCGGTCATGTGCACCGGTACCCGGATGGTGCGCCCCTTGTCCGCAACCGCCCGCTGCACGGCCTGGCGGACCCACCAGGTGGCGTACGTCGAGAAGCGGTAGCCCCGCTCGGGGTCGAACTTCTCCACCGCCTTCATCAGCCCGATGTTGCCCTCCTGGATGAGATCCTCGAAGGGCAGCCCCATCCCCCGGTACTTCTTCGCCACCGAGACCACAAGCCTGAGGTTCTTCTCTATCAGCCTCTGGCGGGCCCTCCTGTCACCCTTCTTGGCCCTCCTGGAGAGTTCTATCTCCTCCTGGTGGGTCAGGAGAGGACCGGTGTCTATGTGCGCGAAGTAGCTCGGGAGCAGCCCCGGAGCCTCCTCCCTGTTTACCGTCCGCCGCTCGCTGGTCTTTTCCATCTTCCCTCCTCGTGGTATAAAATCTGTGTTCGGGTTGCAGTTCTCTTTTTACCCGCGGGAGCCTCCCGCGCAATCCTTTTTGCGCCTCCAGAAGAGAAGGAGATCACATCCGGCAACGAGCCGGCTTACGCGGGTTTCCATCCGAGCCGTTTTCCCGAGAGATCGGTAGGGCTTTCAGCTCCCCAGAGCCAGATATTATATCTATTTGAACCCGTTTGTCAAATCAAGCAACGCCCCTGGGCCATCGGGCTCCCGATGGCCCAGGATTTAGGGTTGGCGCCGGGCCGGGAGAGAGCCTACCCGGAGAGCACGGCGAGTTCACGGACGGCCGCGGCGATGCCCTCGGCGTCTATACCGGCCTCGTGGAGTAGTTCGTCCGGGGTACCGGAGCCCGGCATGTTCCTGACGGCGAGATGCCGGAACTGCAGGGCGTCACCGTCCTCAGCGAGAGCCGAGAGTACGGCCTCGCCGAGCCCGCCTTCGGGGTGATGGTCCTCGGCGACCACCAGCCTGCCACCGGTGACGCGGGCGGCTTCGCGCAGGGTGTCGGCGTCGATCGGCTTCACCGAGTATGCGTCTATGACCCTGACGTGGATGCCGCTCTTCTCGAGCTCGTCGGCGGCCTCAAGGGCCTCGTGCACCGTTATTCCGGCGGCCACCACCGCGACGGCGTCTTCGTCGGAGGACCGCAGGACCCTGGAGCCGCCAACCGGGAACTCTTCATCCGGGGAGTAGATCACCGGGGTATTGCCGCGGGTGGTCCTTATGAAGCTGATGCCCTTCGTGTCGGCCATCTCGGCGACGAGCTTCGCGGTCTGGTTGGCGTCGCAGGGATAGAGGACGGTCGAGCCGTGCACCGCGCGCATCATCGCGATGTCCTCGAGCCCCATCTGCGAGGGGCCGTCCTGACCGATCGAAACACCCGCGTGCGAGCCGCAGAGCCTGATGTCCCCCTCGGAGATGGAGGCCATCCTGATGAAGTCGTAGGCCCGGGTCAGGAAGGCCGCGAACGTGGAGGCGAAGGGCGCGTATCCACGCACGTTGAGCCCGAGGGCCGCCGCGATCATCTGCTGCTCGGCGATGAACATCTCGAAGTAGCGGTCGGGATGGGCATCGGCGAACTCCTCGGAGTGGGTCGAGTTGGAGACCTCGCCGTCGAGTGCGACGACCTCGGGACGGGCGGCACCGAGCGCCTTCAGCGCCTCGCCGTACGCCTTGCGGGTCGCCACGGAAGAGCCGACTTCGTAGGTGGGCAGTTCCAGGGCGCCCGAAGGAGCCGCGCCGCCGTTCGTCGGAGCCGTCTCCGGTTTGTTCACCTCGACGACGATATTCCCCTGGCTGCCTATCTCCCGCAGTGCCTCCTCTTCCCGCTCGGGGTCGAGCGGCTTGCCGTGGAAGCCGTTCTTGTCCTCGACGAAGGAAACGCCGCGCCCTTTCCTGGTCCTGGCGATGATGAAGGTCGGCTTCTCATCCTGTTCCAGAGCTTCGGCGTAGGCGCGGTCTATCTGCTCGACGTCGTGGCCGTCTATGGTGATCGTATGGCAGCCGAAGGCGCGGGCGCGGGCCTCGTAGTGCTCGCCGTGCCAGCCGTCCATGGTCTCGCGGGTCTGCCCGAGACGGTTCATGTCCAGGATGGCGATCAGGTTGGAGAGCCTGTAGTAGGAGGCGTGCTGCAAGGCCTCCCACATCGAGCCCTCGGCCATCTCCGAGTCGCCGCAGAGCACCCACACGTGGTAGGGACGCTTCTCGAGGTATCTGCCCGCGAGAGCGACCCCGACGCCTATCGGGAGGCCCTGTCCGAGCGAGCCGGTCGCCACGTCCACCCAGGGGATCGCCGGAGTGGGGTGCCCCTGCAGACGGCTCCCGAACCTGCGGAAGGTGAGAAGCTCCTCGTCGGTGATCGCGCCGGCGGCCTTGTACATAGAGTAGAGCAGCGGCGAGGCGTGGCCCTTGGAGAAGATCAGGTGATCGTTGCCCGGGTTGTCCGGATCGTCGAAGTCGTAGACGAGGTACTTCTCGAGCAGCACCGCCATGAGATCCGCCGCCGACATCGACGACGTCGGGTGCCCGGAGCCCGCCGCGTGGCTCGCCCGCACGGAGTCCGCCCGCAGCTGCTGCGCCAGGGCGTGCCAGCGCTCGGCTCTTACGGCCGGCGTGCCCGTCTGAGATGTCACGTTATCGCACCTCCCGCTTCTGGTTTTGATATCCGCACCGTATGTTTAACGGTTTATCTACCCGCCGGGACGGCCAGCGAAAACCCGTCGGTTACAGGCTACCATCAAAGCGAGGTACGGTCCGGACGAGAGGAGGAACATGAGGCTCACGGGTTCATGCCACTGCGGGGCGGTACGGTTCACCGTCGAATCGCAGAGTCCATACCCGTATCAGGCGTGCTACTGCAGCATCTGCCGCAAGACGGCCGGTGGCGGCGGCTTCGCGATAAACCTCGGCGCGGACTACCGTACGCTCGAGGTCGAGGGCAGGGAGAACGTCACCGCCTTCCACGCCAAACTCTACGATCCGGAAGACCCGGAGAACTACGAGGAGAGCCCGGCCTGGCGACACTTCTGCGGCCGCTGTGGCAGCGCCCTGTGGCTCTACGACCCGCGCTGGCCGGAGCTGGTGCACCCCTTCGCCTCGGCGATCGACACGCCGCTCCCGAAGCCCCCGGAGCGCTACCACATCATGCTCGACTTCAAGGCCCCGTGGGTCGAGGTGCCGGAAGGAGAGGGGGAGCGGCACTTCGAGAGGTACCCGGACTCCTCGCTCGAGGAGTGGCACCGGCGCCACGGCCTCTACGACGCCTGAGTCACCTCCCCGACCGGTAGAGCTCCCTGACCTCGGGGGTGGAGAGGGCGCGGTCGTAGACGTGGACTTGGTCTATCCGACCAGACCAGAAGTCCACCTGCTGCCCGCCGTACTTTGCGCGTCCGATGACCGTGTGTCCCGGGGCGGCCTCGCCGGGGCAGTAGCCGATCATGCCGACCAGGTCGCCGTCGACGTACAGTTTGATCCTGCTGTGGAACGCATCCCTCACCCCGACCAGGTGGTACCACCGCCCGGTCTCTGGTGGCTCTCTGTCCAGGGCCCGCCCGGAGACGGTGCTGAAGGCGAAGCGGTCGTCGGCCCCCGAGTACTGCAGGAAGAACTCGCTCGCGTTCTCGCCGTCCTGGCTGACGGCGGTGTGGAAGCCGTCACTGTCGTCGAGCAGGACCCAGGCGGCCACGCTGTAGTTGCCGGTGGTATCCAGGATGCTCACGCCGGTGTCCACCCACTGGTTCTGCCCGTCGAAATGCAGCGCAAGACCCGTACGTCCGTCGGTCCAGTCGGGACCGTTCACGAGCGTGGCGGTGTGCCCGTTGCCCGAGGCGTCTGCGGTGGAGGACCCGCTCCCCTCCTCGAACGGCCAGAAGCCCACGCCGGTGAGACCGGGCGTGCCGGGCGGCGGGGGTTGGGGTTTCTCGACGCTGCCGGAGGCGGCTATCACCTGGTGGTTGGCCTCCCGCACCCGTCCGACGTCGGGCTTCAGAACCTTCCGGTCGTAGGTGAGGAGACCGTTGATCTCGGTCTCCACATCGGTGGTCTGGGTGTAGACGGCGGCGGAGAGGCCGCAGCGTTTCTCAAGCCTCTCGACCTGGCCGAGAAGCCCGGCGTAGCGTTCGGTCAGTTGGGCAGGGCTCGTCTCGGTCTCGTAGGCGTGGTTTCCCTTCTCGGTCCACAGGTGTCCCTCGACCAGAAGACCAAGCCCACCGAACTCCCCGACCACGGAGGCCCGCCCGTCGTCGGGCTGCGGGGCGGGTCCGGGACCGACGTAGTTGTGCAAATCGAGCACGTCACCGTCGTCCCCCGCACAGCCGCAGACGTTGGTGCCGCTCATCTCGTCCACCAGACGGCTCGGATCCCAGCCGGAGACCATCCTGGAGACGCGGGCGGCGTCGAACTCCCCCCACCCCTCGTTGAAGGGCACCCACATCACGATCGAAGGGTGGTTGCGGTAGCCGTCGACCATCCGCCTGAGCTCCCGCAGAAACTCCTCCTGGTCGGCCGGTGTGGGCTCGCGGCCGGTCGGCATAGAGGGCATGTCCTGCCAGACCAACAGCCCGAGCCGGTCGGCGAGGTAGTACCAGCGGTCGGGCTCGACCTTGACGTGCTTGCGCACCATGTTGTAGCCGAGTTCCCGGGTCTTCTCGAGGTCGAACCTGAGCGCGTCCTCCGTCGGGGCGGTGTAGATCCCGTCCGGCCAGAACCCCTGGTCGAGCGGCCCGAGCTGGAAGATGAACTCTCCGTTTATGAGGATATGCGGCCTCCCGCCCACCTTTCCGAGCGAGACGGAGCGCATCCCGAAGTAGCTCTCCACCTCGTCGGCCGCGTGTTCTCCGCCCCTGCCTTCCAGCAACCCGACCTTCAGGCCGTAGAGGAAGGGGTCGTCGGGGGACCAGGGACGCGGGTCGGACACCCGCAGCCTGAGGGGGCGGTTCGCCGGGCCCGTGACCGAGCCGACGCGTCTCTTCCCCTCGTAGACGGTGGCCTCGACGCGCGCGCCCGCGGAACCCCGGGCGCGGACGGTGAGCCACAGGGTTTCCGACCCGACCTCCGGCCTCATCTCGAGACGCTCGATGTACGTCGTCGGTACCGGCTCCATCCAGACGGTCTGCCAGATGCCGGAGGTGGGGGTGTAGAAGATCCCGCCGGGACTCTGCAGGGCGTACAGACGCTGTTTCCCGAGCGGCTGACCGCCGTCGTCGGTGGGATCGTAGACTTCCACGGCAAGCTCCTGCTCACCTTCGGGGTGCCCGCTCCTGCCGGTGCGCAGCGCGTCCGTCACGTCGAAGGTGAACCGGTCGTAGCCACCCCGGTGCCCACCCACCGCGTGCCCGTTCACCCAGACCTTCGTCTCGTAGTCCACCGCGTCGAAGTGCAGCAGCAGGCGTCGCCCGCGCCTTCCGATACCCCAGCGTTCGGGGACGAGAAAGCGCCTGCGGTAGAACATCCGGCTCTCGTGGCGCATGATCCCCGAGAGCGCCGATTCGACGGGGAAGGGGACCAGTATCCGCTCTGGGAGGTCGCGGCCCACCGGCGGCCCCTCTCCCTCGCTCGCGGCGGCGAACTGCCAGACACCGTTGAGGTTCAGCCACTCGCGGCGCACCATCTGCGGCCTCGGGTACTCCGGATGTACGTTCTCCGGTGAGACCCTGTCGGTCCAGGGCGTCGAGATCGGCGGCTGTTTGGGCTGCCAGCCGGTCTCCTCCGGGCGGGCGTAGATGCCGCGCCCGGTATCGGCGACGGCCACGGGCCCGAGAAACCCGGCCCCGGCCGCCACCCCTGCGGCTCCGGCCCCCTTCAGGAAGTCACCCCGGCTGATGAGTCCCCTCGAACGCTCCTTCATCTTCCCCCCTTCCTAGCGGGCCTCTATCCGGAAGACCGTCACCGAGATGGGCGGGAACTCGTGATGGAAGGTCCTGCCCACCCGGATCTTCCTCCTGACCGGCGCGACCTTGTCCGGGTCGGAGAGTGTGTTCTGGTCGCTCCCGCTCGCCGAGGTGAGGACGGTGGCAACGGCCTCCGGCCGCACCCTCTTCACGCCGTCGAGCACGACGCGCATCGTTCGCGGTGAGCCTGAAGCGTTGACCACCTTCAGGTAGATCGTCCCGCGCCGTTCGTCGCGGCTCGCGACGTACTGCAGGTCGGACGCCCTCCCGGCCGAGGCGTAGACGACGTCCGAGTTGGCCTGCGGGTCGTCGGCCGGGAGGCGGGAGAAGGCGAAGGTGCCGGTATCGTCCCGCTTTTGCAGGTAGAAGGCGCTCACCTGATCCCCGTCGATGCTGACGAAGGTCTGGTAGCCGCCGGTGGAGGCAAGGTTGACCCACGCGGCGACCGTGAAGCTCCGGCTGGTGTCCACCACCGGGGCCGGCACGTCCACGTACTGCCCGGAGCCATTCAACGAGAGCGAGCAGGACCCGACCCTCCCCGCCGCCCAGCCGGCGCCGTTCTCGAGCGTCCCGTCGTGGCCGTCCGCCGAGTCGCGGGCGACCGTGCCGCTCCCCTCGTCGAACTTCCACCATCCGGCGAGCCCGCTCCCTGAGAGCTTCCTCACCTCTTCGTCCCCGAGCGCCCGGGCGTAGAGGCGCACGTCGTCTATCCGGCCGTCGACGAAGTCGACCTGGTTGCCGGAGAACTTCCCCCGCCCGATCGCGGTGTGCCCCCGTCCACTCCAGGCTCCGGAACCCGAGTAGGGGACCGAATCGTAGAGCGTGCCGTCCACGTAGAGCCGCAGGTTCTCCGCCTCCCCGTCGTAGACCCCGGCGAGGTGGTACCACCGGCCGGCCTCGGGACTCGATATCACCGGCTTCTCCGGCCCTTCCACCGGCAGCACGACGTCCCCGGTGTTGTTCGAGAACATCCTCTGCACGTGGTAGGAGGGGGAGCCATAGCTGGATAAGGCGTCGTAGCCGATCAGGTTCGTCGGCCACTGGTTGTGCCCGACGCGGACGAAGAGTGGTGCGTAGGAAGCCATCACGACGAGGTCGGAGTTGCGCTCGAGCCCGGTCATGAACGCGGCCTCCCCCACCGCCGCCTCGAGCGTCCCGGTCGGGCTCCCCTCCGTCGCGGCGTACTCGCCGACGAAGATCTTCGTGCCGTCGCGCGGCGCCTCGTCGTAGCGGCGGGCGTTGTCCACGAAGAACCGCGGCGAGTTGTAGTAGTGCTCGTCGAGTACGTCCATCGGCCGGCTCTTCACCGGCGTCGTGGCGATCACCTGTATGTGCGGATATCTGGCCTTGATCGCGTCGTAGAACATCGGGTATCGGTACTCGTCGTAGCTGCCCGAGGTGTCGAAGAAGTCTTCGTTCCCGACCTCGACGTACCTGAGGTCGAAGGGCTCGGGGTGCCCGTCCGCAGCCCGCCGGGCCCCCCACCTGCTGCTGGTGGGCCCGGTGGCGTACTCTATCTCGTCCAGCGCACTCTGCACGTAGGGCCCGAGTTCCTCGCGCGGCACGACCGTGTGATCGAGCGTGTACCCCGCCCACACGCAGAGGACCGGCGTGGCCCCGAGATCCTCGGCGAGCTGCAGATACTCAAGCAGCCCGAGCCCGTCGTCGGACCAGTATCCCCAGGCGGTGTTCTGGTGCCCGGGACGCTCCCAGGGGGGCCCGATGCTCTTCTCCCAGTCGAAGCGGCTCTCGATCGTCTGTCCTTCGAGATAGTTCCCGCCGGGAAACCGCAGGAAACCCGGGCTCAGGGCCTCGAGCCTGTGCATCAGGTCCACCCGGTTGCCGTTCTCTTCTCGCCGGTAGATGGGCGGGAAGAGCGATACATACCCGAGCCAGAAAGATTGCCCCGCCGGATTTTCTCCTCCCCGGCCCCCGGCATATACGACGAGCCTCGCCCCCGAGGTCGGCCGCGGCGCCCCCCGCACACCCATCCTCACGGTGTGCATGCTCCAGTTCTCCCCCAACCGTCCGGTCGTCCCGCGCGCGTAGACGACCCCGCCATCCGGACTCTCCACCGCAACTTCTAGCGGCCCGCGGAAACCGGCCGTGGCCCGCGCGAAGATGCGCGCGGTGTAGGTCATGCCCCGCCTGACCGGCACGCCCCAGTAACCCTCGTTCGCAACCCCAAGTCTGCCCCGCCGACCGAGATCCCGCACGTCCACCCTGAGCGAACGCCGGTGCGCCTCGTTGAGCGGCTCGTCGGGATCGAGCGCCATCCCTCCCCGCGCACCCCCGTCCCTCACCAGCGACCAGTGGACCGGCTCGTCCGGATCCTCGTCGAAGCTCCGGTTGCGAATCAGCTCCCCGTACAGCCCCCCGTCACCGGCGAAGTTGATCTCCTCGAAGAACACCCCATACAGCGTCCGCGGGATGCGCGGCCCCTTCCTCGACGCCTCGACCCGCAGAACATCACCCGTGGTAGCCGCCCCGGCCCTTCCAGCTCCCCCGAACAGAGCCATCCCGGTGATCCCGGCACCACCGAGCTTGAGAAAACCCCTCCTGCTGAACCTCCTCCTCCACAACCCACCCTCAACGCTCATCATCTCCCCCTTCCTTCGTTCCCCCATCGGTGAGAACCGGTTCACATTGAATCACATCTTTCAACAAAAAACAACACCATATGCCCTTTAACAGCACTCACTCCCTCAAAATACGCCCTGCTGGCGGGGGTTCGCGGGTGCGGGGCTGAGGAGTCTGTTGTGTATTGTTTGATTCGCGGAGTTCACTGTGTTCTAATGTTGCATGGCAGGAGATCAGGGGAAAGGAGAAGAGATGGAGAGCGGCAGCGGGTCTGGACCGTCCGGCATGAGCCGGGGTGAGTTTCTCAAGGCTGGAAGCGTGGGGCTCGCCGGTGCGGCGTTTCTCGCGGCCGGCACCCCGGCGGAGGCGGCGCGCAAGGGATCGGCTGCGCCCCGGCACGGAGGCGGGCACCATCACGGGGGGAGCCTCGGCGTAAGCCGGGAGCTCTGGGGGAGCGCGCACGGCGAGGACGTCTATCTGTACACGCTCACCAGCGGTCGGCGGATGACGGTCAGGATCTCGAACTACGGCGGGGTGGTACAGTCCATCTGGGTGCCGGACCGGGCGGGGAGGGTCGAGAACGTGGCTTTGGGCTTTCCGAAGCTCGAGGACTACGTCAACGACTTCGAGAACCAGCCCTGGCCGGCCGAGGGAGGTTCGGGGGACACGTACTTCGGGGCGATCATCGGTCAGTATGCCAACAGGATCGCCAATGGGCGGTTCACCCTGAACGGCAAGACCTACCACCTGCCGCAGAACGACGGCTCCAACACGCTGCACGGCGGGCCCGACTCCTGGAACACCAAGGTGTGGGACGCAAGCACCGGGAAGGGGAAGGATTACGTGGAGCTGGCCCTGAGCCACACCTTCCCTCCCGACTTCAACGGGTTTCCCGGTCAGATCCGGGCGACGGTGACCTACAGGCTCACCCGGGAGAACGCGCTCTACATAAACTACGAGGCAAAGAACATCTCGGAGACCGACACGGTCATAAACCTGACCAACCACACCTACTTCAACCTGGCTGGGGAAGGCTCAGGGGACGTCTACGACCAGCTGCTCAGGATCAACGCCGACCGCTACACGCCGATAGACGAGAACCTTATCCCGACGGGGGAGCTCGCTCCCGTCGCCGGCACCCCGTTCGACTTCCGCAGGATGAAGCCCATCGGGCGCGACATCCGCGACGGTGACCCCCAGATAACCATAGCCCACGGCTTCGACCACAACTTCGTGCTGAACGGCTCGGGAATGCGGTTGATCGCTGTCGCCGAAGATCCGCGCAGCGGGAGGGTCCTCCTCACCTACACCGACCAGCCCGGCGTGCAGTTCTACACGGGGAACTTCCTCGTCGGGGATCTGGTGGGCACCGGCGGCAGGACCTACCGGCAGACCGACGGGTTCACGCTCGAGACCCAGCACTTCCCCGACTCACCGAACCAACCGGGCTTCCCCTCGACGGTGCTGCGGGCCGGGGACACCTTCACCTCGACGACCGTCTACAGGTTCGAGACCGCGGGGCGCGGGCTTTCGCACCACCGCTAGGCTCCACCCGCGCCGGGCTACGCCTGGGGCCCGTGATCATCCCTTCACCACGATCATGGGCCTCAGGCGGGCCACCTTCTTCCCGATGCCCGCCGCGTCGGTGACCTCCACCACCTCGGCCGCGTCCTTGTAGGCCTCGGACATCTCCTCGTCGACGGTGGCGCGTCCCGCCGCACGCACCAGGATGCCGCGTCTCTCCAGCTCCCCTATGAGATCACGGCCCCGCGCCGCCTTTTTGGCCCGGCGGCGGCTCATCCTGCGCCCGGCCCCGTGCGCGCTCGACCCGAAAGTCTCGCGCATCGCACCCTCGGTCCCGGCGAGCACGAAAGAGTAGCGCCCCATGTCGCCGGGCACGAGAACGGGCTGCCCATAGGAGCGGTAGCGCTCCGGGAGCTCGGGGTTTCCCGGGCCGAAAGCCCGGGTCGCGCCCTTGCGGTGCACCAGAACCCTCCTTCCCCCGTGCTTCTCGAACTTCGCGTTGTTGTGCGCCAGGTCGTAGAGGACGCGCAGGGACCCGCCGAAGCCGGTCCTCTCGAAAGCCCGGCGTACGTGGTGGGTTATGAGCTGGCGATTCGCGAAGGCGAAGTTGGCCGCGGCCGCCATGGCCCCCAGGTAGGAGCGCCCCTCCGGGCTGTCTATGGGCGCCGCCGCGAGCTGCCTGTCGACCAGTTCGATGCCGTACTTCGGGGCCACATCGAGGAAGCGCTCCACGTAGTCCTGGCAGACCTGGTGCCCGAGCCCGCGCGACCCGGAGTGGATGAGGACCGTCACCCTCCCCTCCTGCAGGCCGAACGCCGGGGCCGCCTCCCGGTCGTAGACCTCGTCGACGTACTGTACCTCGAGGAAGTGGTTCCCCGAGCCCAGCGTCCCGAGCTGGGAAGCCCCGCGTTTGTAGGCCCGCTCCGAGACCGCCTCAGGATCCGCCCCCGGCAGCATGCCCCGGGACTCGACGTTCTCGAGGTCGGCCGGATCCGTGTAGCCGCGGTCCACCAGAGCCCGCGGCCCCTCGTGCAGGATGGCGGAGTGCTCCCTGCGGCCGAGCCCCAGGTCTCTCCTGCCCCTCCCCACGCCGGAGGGCACGGCCGCAAAGAGGGCGTCCGCCAGCTCGCGGGCCCGGGGCACGAGATCCTCGCGCTCGAGGTCCGAGACCAGGAGCCTCACCCCGCAGTTGATGTCGAAGCCGACCCCGCCGGGGCTCACCACGCCCTCTCCCCCCGTTTCGAAGGCCGCGACCCCACCGATGGGGAAGCCGTACCCCCAGTGGACGTCCGGCATCGCCAGCGCCGGCCCGACGATCCCCGGGAGCGTGGCCACGTTCTCGAGCTGCTTCAGGGAAGCGTAGTCTTCGGCGGCGAGATCCGAGAGGATACTCTCCGAAGCGTAGAAGACGGCTTCGACCCGCATCGCGCCCTCGCGCGGTATCCGGTACCTGTTCTCGGAGAGCCGCTCGAAGTTCATCGCAACCTCCTCAAACGTCGAATATCACCCGACAGCTCCAGGTGTCACCCTCCTGCCTGATCTCGAGCCCGTGGAAGGTGACGCTCTTGATCTCACCGATCCAGCCCTGCTCCTCGACGTCCAGCGCGCTCCCGCGAAGCCGGGCCCGGAGAGAGCAATCCTCCATGTCGAGCCGGAGGGAACCGTCGGCGGGGACGAAACCCTCCTCCTGGACCAGGTACAACAGCTCGCTCAGCCACCGCACGAGCAGCACCTCGAGGTCCGGCCCCTCCAGCTCGACGGTGCGCAGGCATCCGCCGCCCTGTGGAGGCCGCTCGAACATCAGGAGCAACACACCCCGCATGGCCTCGAGGAACAGCCCCTCAAGGCTCTCGGCCGCGGCCTCGAAGCCCACGTCCGCCGTGTGGTCGAGAATCCTGATCACGTGAACCCGCCAGTATTCCTACCACAGCCCAGCGGATCCGGCCCTAACGGCGGATCACGTTCGGGTCCGGCGGTTCACCTAGCTTGCCGCCCACGTACCCCCCAAACAGGTCGGCCAGGAAGAGGCCGAAAGCCGAGATGAGCTCCCTCGAGGAGAGGCCGAAGCTGACCGGAGGGAGAGCAACGGCACCCATGAAAAACCGCCCGAACCCCGAGAGGATGACCGCCAGGATCACCCCGAGTACGAGCCCCAACACGGCGCACAGGGCGCCATTGAGCCCGCCCCGGTGCGGCGCCAGCCTGCTGGCCGCAAAGCCACCGGCCAGATAGGCCAGAAAGCCCGCCACCAGCGCGACCACGACGACGGTAGCGGAGAAACCGCCGGAGGTCGGGGCCACGCCGGTCACCCCGACATAGAGGGCACGCAGCAGCCACTCGAGCACACCGCCGCAGACCGCGGCCACGACCCAGCCCAGCAGTATCGCCGGGAGACTGATACCCCTCCTACTCAACTTCTCACACCCGCTTCTGCGTCCAAGACCCTCTCCGGAGAGCCGCCCGGCAAGGTCCCCCTTCAGGGCCATTCTCCTCCGTAGCCCTTAATCTTCCGTAAGGAAGGGTTAGCATTCTGTAAAGGTTCGGTTAAAGAAGGGCGCGCGGAGCACCGCGCAATTCCGTTAAAATCGTTCCATGCGGCTCGGGTTCAGGATCTCCCTCACGCTCCTGGTCTCTCTGGCAGTGGTGCTCTCGGTCGGTATACTGCTGCTCTACGGGCTACCCACCGTCCAGCGCCGCATCGAGGAGCACGCCAGGAAGGTCACGCTGGCGCAGGCCGCCGCCACCGCGGATGCCATCACCTCCGGGAGGGGAGGCGGCTGGCGGGCCATGCTCGGCGGCTCCGGCACCCCAGGGAGCTCCGGACAGCTTTTGCAGAGAACGCTCAACCTCTACGCGCGGCCGGGCGAAACCCGGGTGATCGTCGTAAACCGCCGGGGGAAGATCCTGGCCAGCGAGGGAGAGGCAGACTTCAGGGCCGAAAGGCCCCTGATACAAGCGGCGGCGGATGGCAAACGCTCCTTCCGGCAGTCCGGCGGATACGACGTCGCCGTGGCCCCGATCTTCTACAGGGAGAAGCTCGCGGGAGGCGTGATACTCGCCACTGGCGGGTTCGAGAATACCTTCTATCGCATCTTCATGCGGAGCTCCCTGGAGGCGGCGCTAATCTCGCTCATCGCGAGCGGCGGCGTGGCCCTGCTCCTGGCCACGGTCATGGGCAGGAGAGTAGAACGACTTGCGCTCGGTGCCCGTTCGATCGCCGACGGGGACCTCTCCTATCGCCTGGTTCCCGACCACGGCGACGAGCTGGGCGAGCTGGCCCGGGCCTTCAACGAGATGGCCGACAGGCTCGAGGGGTCCTTCGAGGAGCTCAAGCGGGGAGAACGGAACCTCAGGACCATACTCGACAATCTGAACGAGGGTGTCCTCGCCGCCGCAGCGGACGGGAGCATACTGTTTGCCAACCGCGCGGCCCGCAGGGTGGTTGGTAGCGACTCAGGGAGCGTGCCGGATCTCTGGGAGGAGTTCGACCTCAGGGAGGCGATAGCCCGATGCGTCGGGAGCAGGGAACGCATCGAGGCCATGGTGCAGGACGGCAGGATCTTCATGCGCGTCAACGTCGTACACCTTACCAGCGGCTCCGCGGACCACGGCGGGGCCCTGGTGGTGATGCAGGATCTCTCGGAAGGACGCAGGCTCGAAGTCAACCAGCAGCGGTTTATAGCCAACGCCGCCCACACGTTGAAGACCCCGATCACCACGATAGTCGGCGCCGCCGAGCTGCTGCTCTCGGGCGACGACGAGGATCCGGCGGTCCGGCGGCGCCTGCTGAAGCACATCTTCAACGAGAGCAACAAGATGCAACAGCTCTCGGATACCCTGCTGAGAATGGCGCGAACCGGCTTCGAGGCCAGCCGGCCGGAGCTGCGGGAGATAGACCTCAGGCAGGCCGCTGCCTCGGCTCTCTCACAGATGTCCCCGCTCGCGGAGCGCATGGGCGTCGGACTCTCCCTCACCGGCGACGCAGATCCGGCGCTCGCCGACGGCGAGCGCCTCGAGCATTCGCTGCTCATCCTGCTGCAGAACGCGATCAAACACTCCAGCAGAGGAGACGTCGTCACACTGCGGCTGAGAGGACGCTCGGTGAGCGTCGAGGACGAGGGCGAGGGCATAAGCGAACGTGATCTCCCACACGTCTTCGAGCGGTTCTACCGGGGCTCGGGAAAAGCCGAGGGGTTCGGACTCGGGCTTTCGATCTGCAAGGAGAACGTGGAGGCGATGGGCGGCGGGATAGAGATCTCCTCCGAGAGAGGATGCGGGACGACCGTCACCCTCACCCTGCTCTCGCCGTAGTGAAAGAGAAATTTTCCGTCTACAATCCCCAGAATCGCATGCTGCACCAGAGACCAGCGGGACAGGGGATGCACAGGGTTCTGATAGTCGAGGACGATACGGCGGTCAGAGACGTGGTGGCCCGGGCCCTGCAGCGGGAGCACCTCGAAACCCGGGAGGCCGAAGACGCCGAGTCGGCACTCGAGTACCTGCGTGGCGGCGGGCGGTGCGACCTGATCATCCTGGACATCATGCTGCCGGGGATGGACGGGATCGAGCTCTGCCGGCGGGTGCGCGCCTCGAGCGAGGTGCCGATCATCATACTCTCCGTACGCGACGACGAGACGAGCGTCGTGGTCGGGCTCGAGGTCGGAGCCGACGACTACGTCACAAAACCTTTCTCGCCACGCCAGCTCGTAAGCCGGGTCAGGGCACAGCTCAGGCGCAGGGAGATGGACCTGCAGAGCGTCGGCCCGCAGGACGACACACACAGGCTCGTCTTCCCCGGCCTGGAGATAGACCTCTCCCGCCGGCTGGTCACCGCAGGCGGAAGGCCGGTCGAACTCACGGCGAAGGAGTTCGACCTCCTCTCTCTGCTCGCCTCCCACCCCGGCAGGGTCTACACCCGCGAGCAGATCATGCGCCACCTGTGGGGCGGAGAGTTCTTCGGCGAGGCCCGGGCCGCGGACGTTCACATCCAGCACATCCGACACAAGATAGAGCCCGATCCCAAAAACCCCCGCTACGTCCAGACGGTGCGCGGGGCGGGCTACAGATTCACCGAGGGCTGAGCGGGAAAAACGCTCCCACGCCCCCACCCCGTTCTCTCCCCCGCCCTACAGGACGGGGGTTATCATGCGCTGTATGTATCGACCCCAGGCATCCGTCGGCTTCCGGGTGCGCCCTGGCGCGGTGACCTCCAAGGGGATCGTGATGCCACGCGCCCTGTACCTCGTCGCCGGGATATACGGCCCGGGGTGGCGTGAGTGACGCAGAAGGGTGCGCGGTGCTTAAGTTCGTCGGGCTCTGTAACTCCCGCAGGCGGCGGGCGGCGAACGTCTCAGGGGGATGCAGCGGAGGCTTCAGCTCACCGCCACTCCGGTGCACCGGCCGCAGCTGATGTTCGTGGACTAGCCCACCGCGAACCTGGACCCCATCCTGCGCAACGAGCTCTGGGAACGCCTCGAGGCCCTGTGCGACGAGGGGAGGGCGATCATCGTGAGCACCCGGTACGTCGAGGAGGCCGGCCGCTGCGACCGGATCTGGCTGCTCTCGGGTGGAAGGATGATCGCCGCGAGAACTGCCGCGCGAGGCCTTCGGTGGCGAGATAGTCGCCTGGAGCTCGGAGGGGACATCGGTCGGGCCGGGGGTACCTGCAGGCGCCCGAACGTCTCGGCCACCTCCCGGACATAAACGGGCTCTCCGCCGGCGGCAGGACGGAGGCGATAGTACGCCTCGTCGTCGACGAGGCGGACCGGTGCTGACGGAGGTCTTCCGGGCCCTGCAAGGGGCGGAGATACTCGCCGCCGACGTGCATACCCCCTCCTTCGACGAGGTCTTCGTCAGGCTCGAGGAGAGGGGCACAGAAGCAGGCTAGACCTCGACCCTCCCGCGGAACATCCGGTAGATGATCGCGAAGTAGGCACAGGCGAGGAGCAGCCCGAGCCCCCAGGCGATCAGGCCTACCACCAGGCTGTGGTGCGGGGCGGAGGCGTTGTAGATCGTCAGGCTGCGGGAGGGGTCGACCGCGGGCAGCACCTTCGGGTAGATCGCGAAGGCCGTCGAGGACATCATCCCCACGATGTACGCGCACGAGCCGCCGAAGGAGAGCCCGTCACGCCCCTTCATCAGGGCGTACCCCACCGTCAGGATGCCCCCGATCGCGACCGCGGGGAACACGAACCCCCACGGAGCGCTCTCGAAGTGGGAGAGGCGCTGCGGCAGCAGGTAGAAGGTCAGCGGCGTCGCGAGCGCGGTGAGCCCGACGGTGGCCACCCAGAAGGCCCCGGCGAAGATCCTGCTGCTGTTGCGAAGCCCTCCGGTGGTCTTCATCGTCAGGTAGGTGGTTCCGTGCAGAATCACCGCGCAGAGCGCGAGGAGCCCGATCATTACCGTGTACCAGTCCAGGATGCCGGGGTTCTTACTCAGGGGGTGCAGCGGGTCGGTCCAGAGCGCCTGGAAGAAATAGGAGCCGTCCTGCCCTATCGGCACGCCGCGCATCACGTTCGCGAGCGCCACCCCGAAGAAGAAAGGCAGCGGCAGACTCCCGATGAAGAAGACCCCATCCCAGAAAGAGCGCCATAGGTCGTTGTCGAGGAGGCCGCGCATCTCAAGCCCGATCCCGCGCAGGATCAGGAGCCACAACACCACGAAGACGGCGAGGTAGAATCCGCTCAGGCTCACCGAGTAGAGCAGCGGGAACGAGAGGAACAGCCCGCCCCCGGCTGCGACCAGCCAGGTCTCGTTCCCGTCCCACAGCGGCAGGATGGCCCGCTGCACCGCCCGGCGCTCCCGGTCGTCCTTGGTGACGAACGGGTAGATGGCCCCGGCCCCCAGGTCGAACCCGTCGAGCAGGACATACATGGTGAGGATGAAGGCTATGAAGATGAACCAGACCGTCTGCATCTCCTACCTCCTCTCCCTCACCACGTCTCGGGCCGGCCGCTGACCGGGGAGTATCCCCTGGATCTCAGCCTCGAGCTTCTCCAGGTCCTCGTCCACGGGCCCTTCGGGACCCTCGTACACCTCCTTGAGCACCACGATCACGTAGAGCACGCTCAGGAGCAGGAACAACCCCGCGAGCCCGACGATCGTGAAGTAGACGTTGCCGGCGTTTACCAGATGGGAGGCGCCCTCGGAGGTCTTCATCACCCCGTAGACGATCCAGGGCTGCCGGCCGACCTCGGTGACGATCCAGCCGACCGTGTTGGTGATGAACGGGAAGGGCATTATGAGCAAAAGGAGCCAGAGCATCCTGCGCGAGCGGAACAGCCACCCGCGCCAGAGCATCAGCGCCGCGAGCAGCATGACCGCGGCGAAGATGGTCCCCAGCCCCACCATGATGTGGTAGCTGTAGTAGGTGAGCGGCACGTTGGGCCAGAGGCTGCGCGGAAACGCCTCGAGCCCCTTCACCGTCGCCTCGAACGAGCGGTAGGAGAGGAAGCTCAGGATCTTGGGCAGCTCGATCGGGTTGTCTATCTGCATGGTCTGCAGGTTGGGCTGCCCGATGAACGTGAGCGAGGCGCCCTTCTCGGTGTGGAAGAGGCCTTCGGCGGCGGCTAGCTTTATGGGCTGCTTCTCCGCCAGGGCTGCGGACTCCATGTCCCCGCTCGGGTAGATCATCCACAGCGAGGAGGCGAGCCCGAAGATCACCCCGACAGTCACGAAGAGCCTGCCGAACTGCACCTCGCGTCGTGTGAGCAGATAGAAGGCCCCGATTCCGGCCATCGCGAACGATCCGGTGACGACAGCCCCGCCCATCACATGGATGTACTGGTGGAAGACCCAGGGGTTCAAGAGCAGCTTCCAGAAGTGCACGATCGCGAGGTTGCCGTCGGGGAGGGTGCGGTAGCTCACCGGGTTCTGCATCCAGGCGTTGACCGTGAGGATGAAGTAGCCCGAGGCCCAGCTCCCGAGGAAGACCATGAAGGCCGAGAACCACCTCACCCTCTTGCCGAACGCGTCCCCGCCGTAGAGGTAGAGCCCGAGGAAGGCCGACTCGACGAAGAAGGCGAAGACCCCCTCGAGCGCGACGGTCTGCCCTATGACCCCGCCCGAGACCGTCGAGAAGACCGCCCAGTTGGTCCCGAAGCCGAACTCGAGCGGGATGCCCGTCACCGCCCCGATGACGAACGCCGGGGCGAAGATCCTGACCCAGAAATCCGCCGCCTTCTTGTAGAACTCGTGCCCACGCCTGAGGTAGAGCGTCTCGAGCACCACGATGAGCAGGACGAGCCCCATCGTGAGCTGCGGGTAGAGGTAGTGGTAGATCAGGTTGAACCCGAACTGCCAGCGGTGCAGGAGCACCGTGTTGCCGGCGTCCTGCAGGGCGAGGACCGGTTGCAGACCCATCAGCACAGCGTTCACCTCAAGACCTCCTGTAGGGCTCAGGCGGGAGCTCCGGTTTCCTCTCAGGGCCTCTCTCTGTCATCCTCTTCTCTTCGGTCCTGGATTTTTCCATCCCGCAACCCGAGTATACGCGGCGCTGGATACGCCCGGGTGAGCACGCTTACTCCTCCTCCCGCCGCTCGTGAACTTCATCACGATGGGGTGTTCTCCACCCCGGTGCGGGAGGAGCCCCGCCTCTCACCACCGAGCACGGAGAAGCCGACGAGCATGAGGCCGATGCAGATGTGGAAGACCTCGGGGAGGATGTTGTACCGGCCGTGCACCGCGTTGTACTGCATGAAGAAGGGCGAGATGAACACCCACGCCCCGGCGACGGCCTCGAAGAGGCGCAACCGCCCGAGGGAGGGCCAGAGCGCGAGGAACGAGACGGCGGCGAGGATGGTCCCCGTGATCGTGTCACTCACCCCGGCGGGCATCCCGGCGTACCCGACGACGTAGGGGGACATCGCGAACCACACCCCGAAGAGGACCGCAGCGAGCCGGGGCAGGCGGGCGAGCGCCGGGCGGGTGTCCGGTTCCATTTCCAGAGCACCTTCCGCCGAGAGACCGCTCAGCGCGAGCGCGAGCGCCGCGGAGAGCAGGCAAAAGAACGACCAGCCTCCGGCGACGAGCGGCTGCAGGATCGCGAAGACAACCCCGGCGGCCGAGTAGAGGGCGGAGATGGCGAAGAGGAGCCTTCCTGCGCCCCGGCGCCCGAGGAACGCGGAGAAGAGGACGCCCGCCGCGAAGACGACGACCCCGGCGGCCGAGTAGGGCAGCGTCGGAGGGTAATCCGTAACGGCGCTGGCGTACCGGGAGAAGACCGGATCCTGGATCCCGGAGAGCACCCCGGTGAGATGGAGCAGCACGTACAGGGAAGAGCCAACCCCCGCGAGTGAGACGAGCACCCCGGCAATCTGGCGCTCTCTCATCGTATACCACCTCCCGTCGACAGCATCGTGCTCTGCAGCGCGTACATCCTGCCGTACAGCCCTCCGGAGCGGAGCAGTTCCGCGTGGGTCCCCCGCTCGACGATACGCCCGGAGTCGAGGACCAGGATCTCGTCCATCCGCTCCATCCCGACGAGCCGGTGGGTGATCATGAGCACGCTCCTGCCCTCCATCGCCTCGCGCAACGCCTCCAGGAACTCGGCCTCGGTCACGGTGTCGAGGTTCGCTGTGGGCTCGTCGAGTACGAGCACGGGGGCGTCCCTTATCAGGGCGCGCGCCACGGCGAGCCGCTGTCGCTCCCCGCCGGAGAGCCGGAGTCCCTGCTCCCCGACCCAGCTGTCCAGCCCGTCCGGCAGTCGCCGGACGAGCCCGTCGAGCCTGGCCACGGCGAGCGCCTGCCAGATCTCCTCGTCGGTGGCCTCCGGGGCAGCCAGAAGCAGGTTGCGCCTGAAGGTACCGTTGAACAGGTGGGTGTCCTGCGAGATAAGGGAGATCCTCGACCTGAGGTCTTCCTGCGCCAGCTCGCGCACGTCCTGGCCGCCGAAGCGGACCTCCCCGGCCTCGGGGTCCCACAGGCGCAGGGCGAGATGGGCCACGGTGCTCTTCCCCGCCCCGCTCGGCCCGACGATCGCGACCCTCCCGCCGGGGGGGAGCTCGAAGGAGAGGTCGTGCAACACCTGGGGCTCGCCCTGCGCGTACCGGAAGCTCACGCCGCGAAACTCGAGCGAGGTGTCCTCCGGCATCGGGGATGGGGGGGCGGGGTCCACGACCCGCGGCTCCTCGTCCGCGACCTCGAAGATGCGCTCCGCCGCCTCGCGCGAGCGGCCGAGGAGCCAGAAGGCCTCCCCGAGCGGGTTTATCGCCTCGAAGGCACCGAGGATTACGAGCGCGAGGAACGCCAGGTAGACCCCGCGTACCGCGCCGGAGGTGACGAGCGGGATCGCAAGTACGAGCAAAACGAGCACGGCCAGGTTGGAGAGGAGCTCGCCCAGGGCGCCCTGCAGCCCGCCGACGAAGGCCATCCTGCGCTGGACGCGCGAGAGCGCCCCGTTCACGGCCGCCAGCCTGCGCCCCTGCTCATCCTCCGCGCCGAAGGCCAGGATATCCTGCACGCCCTGTACCCCATCGACGATGACGGCCTCCAACTCGCCACGCAACCTCACCTCTTCCCGCCCCAGCCGTGAGGAGAGCGCGTTCGCCAGAACCGGAACCCCAACGCCCGCGGCGAGCAGGAAGGCGAGCGCGGCGAGCGCCAGGGTCGGGGAGAAAGTCCACAGCAGGGCGACCGTCCCCAGGGTCGTGGCCGCCGCGACCAGCATCGGCGAGAAGACGCGCAGGTAGACGTTCTGCAGTTCGTCGACGTCCTTCACGAGCCGGTCGAGCAAATCCCCGCTGCGGTGCCCCTGCAACCCGGCCGGGACGAGCGGCTCCAGGCGCGAGTAGAACCAGGTGCGCAGCCCGGAGAGAAGGCGGAAGGTCACGTCGTGCGAGACGAGCCGCTCGGCGTAGCGGGCGAACCCGCGCGAGACGCCGAACAGCCGGACCAGGTAGATCGGTACGCTCAGCGCCGCGAGCTCCGGCTTAAGGGCCGCTGCTGCGATGAGGAAGGCGGCGAGCGCCAGGAGGCCGACGTTGCTCGCGATGGTGGCCACACCGAGCGCGACCGCGAGTGCGGCCCGCCGCCCGAAGGGGCGCAGAAAACCCGCCAGGCGCAGCATCATCCTCACGGCCGGACCCCCTCCGGCGCGCAGACGAGCTCCGCGTAGAGCCCACCCCGGCGCACGAGCTCCTCGTGCGTGCCCTGTTCGACCAGACACCCGCCATCCAGCACGGCGATGTTGTCCGCCCGGTAGACGGTGTTGAGGCGGTGGGCGATGACGAGCGTGGTCCTCCCCGCCCTCAGGCGCTCGACGGCCTGCCTTATCGCCGTCTCGCTCTCCGGGTCGAGGCTCGAGGTCGGCTCGTCCAAAATCAGGACGGGAGCGTCCTTGAGGAAGGCGCGGGCTATCGCGATCCGCTGCGCCTCCCCGCCCGAGAGCCGCGCCCCCCGCTCGCCGAGCTGCGTGTCGTACCCATCGGGGAGCGCCCGGATGAAGCCGTCCGCTCCGGCGAGCTCGGCGGCCCGCTCGACCTCCTCGCGGCTCGCCCGCGGGCGGGCGAGCCGGATGTTCTCCAGCACGCTGCCGTAGAAGAGGTACGGTCGCTGCGGGACGAGCGAGACGTGCTCGCGCCAGCGCGCGGGCGGGATCTCCGAGATCGGGGCGCCGCAGGCGAGGATCTCGCCCTCCTCGGGATCGAGGAAACGCAAAAGCAGGCTGGCGAGCGTGCTCTTGCCCGCGCCGCTGCGCCCGACGAGCGCCGTCGTCGTCCCGGGCTCCAGGGTGAGGTTCACCTTATCGAGCGCCGGCCGCCGGGCGTCCGGGAACGAGAAGCTCACGTCCTTCAACTCTATGCGGGGAGCGCCGGCCGGTGGCTCCCACCCCGCTTCGCCTCCGCTCCGCTCCGGGAGCGGGGTGTCCAGGATCTCGAAGATGCGCTCCGCCGCGGCCTTGCCCTCCATCCCGGCGTGGCGGCTCGTCCCGAGCTCGCGCAGCGGGCGGTAGAACTCCGGGGCGAGCAGGAGCACGAGGAAGGCCGGCTGGAAGGCTATGTCCCCCCGCAACAGGCGCACGCCGAGCTCGACCGCTATGACCGCGATGGCGATCGAGACCATGAACTCCAGCACCAGCCCGGAGGCGAACGCGTAACGCAGCACCTTCATCGTCCTGCGCCGGAAGACCTCCCCGACCCGCCCGACAACCCTCCCCTCCTCCCTGCTGCGCCCGAGCGCCTTCAGCGTGGGGAGCCCCTGCAGGACGTCGAGGAAGTAGGCGCTCATGCGGGAGAGCGCCTCCCACTGGCGCTGGATGTGCCTCTCGGAGTACTTCCCGACGGCGACCATCAGGATCGGGATTATGGGGGCGGTCGCGAGCAGCAGGGCGGCGCTGATCCAGTCGACCGTGAAGAGATACCCGGCTATCGTGAGGGGGACGAGGGCGCTCAGCGCGGCCTGAGGCAGGTAGCTCCCGAAGTAGGCGTCCAGCCGCTCTATACCCTCCACGGCCGTCGAAGCCAGTTCGCCGCTGCTCTCGTCTCTGGTGTAGGCCGGACCGAGGCGCATAAGGTGCGAGAAGAGCCTCTCCCTGAGGGCGCCCTTCACCAGTATCGCCCCGTGCCTGCCCGCGACCTCCCGGCCCCACGTGAAAGCTGCCCGCCCCATCACCGCGCACAGCAGGAGGACGAGAAGCACGGACACCCTCCCCAGCGTCCCGCCGCCGAGGAAGACCCGCGAGACCACCTCGCTCAAAAACCGCATCTGCAGGATCGTAGCGCCGGTCCCCGTGAGCCCGAACAGGACGGCGAGCACGAGAAAGACGCGAGCCCGCCTCACCTCTCTGAAGAGCCTGGTATCCATACGTACTGAGACTTATACCCCTCCCGTCGCCCCTTCCGGGTGAAAGCTTTCCCGCAGGATGTGCTTTTTCTAACCAGCAGGGAGGGCTACCGCGGCCGAGATGTGGGCCAGGTGGGTCAGAACCTGCGGGAAGTTGCCCAGCAGCTCGCCGCTTTCGGTGTCGTACTCCTCGGAGAAGAGACCCAGGTCGTTGCCCGTGGCGAGGGCCCGGTCGAAGACCCGTTGCGCTTCGGCGAACCTCCTCTGGCGGGCCAGGCACTCGGCGAGCCAGAAAGAGCAGGCCAGAAACGCCCCCTCCTGCGGATTCCCCGGGAAGCGTCTTATGAGCCCGTCGTCGTCGAGCTCCTCCCGGATGGCGTCGGCGGTACGAACCATTCGCTCGTCGTCGTAGTCGACGAAGCCGGTCTCGGGCAGAAGGAGCAGCGCCCCGTCGAGGTCCTTGGAGCCGAACGACCGGACGAAGACGCCACGATCCGCGTCGTAGCCCTCTCTCTCTATGGCCTCCCGGATCTCTTCGCGCACCTTCCGCCAGCGGGTGGTCGGCGCCCGCCGCATGCACTCCTCGGAGAGCTTTATTCCCCTGTCGAGCGCGCACCAGCAACCGGCCTTGGAGTAGACGAAGTGCTCGGGATCCCCGCGCTTCTCCCAGATCCCGGCGTCGGGCTCGCCCCAGAGCTCGGCGGCGGTGTCCACCAGGTCCACTATGAAGCGCCAGTAGTCGTCGTCGGGGGAGTTGCTCCTCTTGTACCAGCGCCAGGAGAGCTCCAGCAGCTGCCCGAAGACGCCGAGCTGCATCTGTCCGGCGGCGAGGTTGCCCACCCGCACGGGTCTGGCTCCCCGGTATCCCTCCAGGTGCCCGAGCTCGCGCTCGACGAGCGTCCTCTCGCCCCCGACGCCGTACATTATCTGCAGCTTGCGGGCGTTGCCGGCGGCGCTGCGTTCGATGAAGCGCCGGAAGGCGTCCGCCTCTTCTTCGAACCCGACCTCGGCCAGGGAGCGCACCGAGAAGAAGGAGTCCCGGATCCAGCTGTACCGGTAGTCCCAGTTGGCCTCACCCCCGGGGATCTCGGGCAGCGAGGTGGTAGCGGCGGCGGCCACGGCGCCGGTCATCTCGTTCATCAAAGCCTTTATGGTGATCGCCGAGCGCAACACCCCGGGCCGGTAGCGGCCCTTGAAACGCATGCCTGAGGCCCACCCACGCCACCACTCCACCGTCTCCTCCAGACGCCGGTCGAGCTCCTCTGCATCCGGCGGCTCAGGGAGATCACGGTCGAGCCGGGCCGGGGGGACGGAGAGGATCGAGAGATGCACCCGCTCCCCGGCGTGAACGTCGACCTTCGCCGAGATCTCGTCCGTATCGGAGATCCCTACGTCGGCGTCGGAGTGGATGAGCAGACCATCGTTGCCGCCTATCGCGGAGAAGAGCCGGGCTCCTTCCTGCCGGATCCAAGGGTCTATCTCCCCGTAGTCGAAGCGGGGGGCGACCCGGATCTCGAGCTGCACGTGCCCGCGCACCCCCTCGATAATCCGTACGATCTGGCGGTGTCCCTCCCCGCTCGCGGGCATGGCGAAGAAGTCGTAGAGGCGCACCTCCCCGCCGCCGGTGGTGAAGGTGGTCTCGAGGACGAGCGTCTCGTCCAGATAGCGCCGGGAGACGTCCCAATCGCCCCCCGTGGGGCTTACGGAGCAGAACCCTCCCCTCTTCCAGTCGAGGATCCTCCCGAAGCAGCTCCCGGCGTCCACGCGCTGGATGCAGCACCAGTCTATCGAACCCGAGCGCGAGACGAGCGCCGCGGAGTTGCTGTCGGCGATGAGGGCGTAGTCGCCTATCGGCGGGTATCCTCCATCAGGCATCGCGCACCTCCCGAAGCCCCTCCGCCGCGAAGAGCGCGGCCACGACCGCGTCGGTCGCGGCGATCCTGCGGTGTCCGCTGTCGAAGGTCGCCAGCGCGACCATGCTCAGCGCGTGCAGCGCGTCGGTGGCCGCGCCGGCAGCGAGCAGCGGTCGGCCTCCGCCCCTCCCGACGACCGCGGCCTGCACCAGGTGGCGTGCGCCCAGGATGCGGGCCCCGAACCTGGCGGGGCGGTCCGCCTTCCCTCCGGAGACCCTCCGGACCAGCGCCCCGGGGAACACGAGCAGCGCGGCCCCGTAGGCGATCCTCCCCACCTCTGCGGTCCGCGAGGCTCCGCTCAACCTGCAACGGTATCTCAACCCTCTTCCTCCTCTCCGGGACGATCCCCTCGCTCCCTTGCCGATGCTCCGTCCTCACCGCGGTCCCGCAACGTCTCCGCCACGCTCATCTCCAGCGCGAACGCGAGCAGGTACCCCACGGTCGCCAGAAACGTCCCCACGGGCCACGCAAGCGACCGGTGCTCCAGGAAGCGCCCCGCGGCGAGCGCCGCCGTGAGCCCGAGCCCCACCGAGAAGACGCTTATCGAGCTGCCGAGAGCCTTCACCTGGCTCGGCTCGTCCTCGAGCCCGTGCCGAAACAGCCCGGAGACGGCGGCCTCCACGAGGGCGAACCCCATCACGGCCCCGCCCCCGAACCCGAAGACGTCCGCCGCTCCCGGAGATCCCCAGGCCGCGCTCAGGATTCCGAAAGACCCCGTTATCGTCACCGAGTAACCGTAAGCGGAGGCGTTGTTGCGGGCGGAGGCACGCAGACCACGCCGGTAGCGCCTCCCGAACTCCCCGCCGTCCAGGCTCACCGCGACCGCAGCAACGCGTAGAGTCCTGCGAGGCCCGCAACCCCCGCGGCGAGGAGCGCGCCACGATGGGTCGTTGCCCACAGCTGCGGGCTCCTCCCGTGCGCCATCCCGTCGAAGCGGCCGTGGGCGCCGGCGTCGCCCGGAACCGGCTCGAAGAGGTTGGAGGGCCGGTCCGGGTCGGCGGGCTCGTCGGTCTGCTGCGAGTCGTACCCGGTCCTGGCCAGGTACCAGTCGCCGAAGCCGGGGAGGAACTTGTTGCCCTCGATGGTGAGCACGGCCGAGATCCCGACGTACAACTCGCGCCTTCTGTGATGGGCGGCCCAGTAGACGCCCCGGGCCGCCACTTCGGGCTGGTAGATCGGGGGTACGGGCTGGGGTTTGTTGGGCATCTTCGACTCACAGTGGTCGAACTGCGGGGTGTTGAGCCCCGGCAGTTGCACCATCGTCACGTGCACGTTGCTGCCGTCGTGTTTGAGCTCGACCCTGAGCGAGTCGGTGAACCCCTTCATCGCGTGCTTGGCCCCGCAGTAAGGGGCCTGCAGGGGTATGGAGCGGTAAGCCATCGCAGAGCCCACCTGCACGATGGTCCCCCTATCGCGCGGGAGCATCCTCTCAAGCGCCACCTTCGTCCCGTAGACCGCCCCCAGGTAGGTAACCTCCGTCGCCCGTCTGAACTCCCGCGGGGTGATCTCCTTGAACGGCGCGAAGACGGTGGTCATCGCGTCGTTGACCCACACGTCTATCGGGCCGAGCTCCCGCTCGACCCTCGAGGCCGCCTCCTCCACCTGCTCGTAATCGGCGACGTCGGTCGGGATGGCGAGTGCCTCACCCCCGGCCGCCTCAACGTCCCGCACGGCTCCCTCGAGGCCGTCCGTGCCGCGGGCGAGAAGCCCGACCTTCGCCCCGTGCCGGGCGAACTCGCGGGCCACCGCCCGGCCGATCCCGGCGGAAGCCCCGGTGACGACGACAACCTCCGAACCATCGCGCTCCATCCTCATCTCCTCTTGCAGACGACACCCCAGCACACCCGGGCTCAGGAGATCCCGTAAGACCGGGTGCTCCCTGCGAGTCTTCCCGTCGCGCGTAAGCATCCTGTAAAGTTTTGTGGCAGATTCATAAAGATGGTGCAAAACACGCCGCACAGCCGGTTCTGTCGGGTTCCGCCCCCCGTCGCAGAGGGTAAGCTGGAGTTGTCCGAGCGGGCGTCGATTCTGGCGGGAGGCGATGACGAAACGGAAGGACCGGGGAGTAACCCGGCACACCCGGAGCGAGTTTCTGAAGATGGCCGCCGCATCGGCGGCCCTGGTGTCCGCCGGAGGCTGCGCGGCGGCGCGGGGCGAGAGCACGGGCCAGGGCAGGGTACGGACCCTGCGCGTGGCCGCCCCGCTCGAGGAACCCGTGTGGGTGCCGGGGAAGATGGTCCTCATCGCGAAGGTCGGGGGGGAACCCCGGTTAGCGAGGATCCAGCCGGCCGCGCGCCGGGCGCGCACGCTGCTCTCGGGAGCCATCGCAGGCATGGGCAGCAACGCGGACGTGGACCCTGAATCCGGTGGCGATGTCTACGTGCCGCAGACCCCCCGCGACCGTATCCTCGTGCTGAGCACGGACGATCTCAGGGAGCGGGACGCGATCGAAGACGTACCCTCGCCCGCCAAGATCTCCGTGCACCCCGGCTCCAAGACCATCTTCACGCTCAACCCGGCCGGAACGCGGCTGACGCCGGTCGATCTCTACACCTCGGATATCACGCCGGGGGTGGGCAAACCGGCGATCCGCCGTACCGTGGAGGCCATGGGTGGGGGAGCCGGGGCGGACATCCGGGCCCCGGCCAGGAACATAGACCCCACCGTATGGGTCGGGGGCAAGGCCGGGCTCGGCTACTATCAGGGCAAGCCCTACCCGGTCGAGAAGGAGAGCGCCGTCTCGAGAAGAGCCAGGACCTTCGCCGTGGACATGGTCAAGGACACCCGGGCCTACGTGGGCCCCTCCGGCTCCAGCGAGCTGCTACGGATCGAGCTGAACCCGGCGACCCGGCAGCTGCAGGTCACGGCCAGGATGAAGACCGGTTCGCCGGTGGAATACATAGCCGTGGACGAGAACAGGGTCTACGCGGCGACGGGGCGGGAGCTCATCGCGCTGCGCGCCGACAACTTCCTCGGGGTCGCCGGGTTCAAAGAGATCGAGACGATCCCGTTTCGCAGGAACCTGGGGAAGGGCCCGCTCGCCAGCGCCCCACTCTCCGGCCTCGCCACCGGGAACGACACCCACGAAGTGTACCTGACTTTCCGGGACAGGCCCTATGTGGCCGCCATCCTGAAGCCCAACGATTCTCTATAGCCAGAAGGAAGCTTCAACGCGAGAGGGTGTCGGTATCGTCCTCGGGGACTGTGTAGTCCTGCCCGGTGAGCCTCTGTATGAAGCCGGGATGCTCGGTCTGCCGGATCTTTTCCGACAGGTGATGCAGGCTCTCACGCGCCGCCCGCACCTCCTCCGTCGCGCCGACATCCCCGAGGATGAGCTCCGCGACCTCGTAGCCCGCCGGTCGGGCCGCGAGGCGCAAAGCCGAGAAAAAGAGCTCTTCGAAGCTCTGGATCTCCAGCAGGGAGCGGTTGATCAGATAGTCCCTCACCGCACCGAGCCGGGAGCCCTCGACGTTCGAGCGGGCCCCAAGCAGTATGCCCCGGGCCGGCTCGCAGATGCTCCCCTCTGGCTCGCCGCCCAGGACCTCCCGGAAGAGCCTCTCCAGCAGCCCCAGGTTGCGCCCGGTCCTCGCGAGCTGCGCGTCGAGCGCTCCCTGCAGCCTCACGTCCGCCGCGTGGCGCAGCATCTCCTCCAGCCCGAGCGAGAAGCGGCGCTCGGCATCGTAGAACTCGCGCAGCAGGTGGGAGAAGAGCTCCCGCGAGTGCCTCACCCGGATCTTCCGGGCCCCGAAGTTCCATCCGCCCGACATCAGACCTCCCCGAGAAAGTCGGAGCCGGCAAGCCTGAGGCCGGTCCTGTTGCCGCACCCTCTCCGGGTGCACCGTAGGGCCACCATGTACGTCCCGATCTCCTCGTTGAACCATATGTGCCCCAGCTCCATCGCCTCCCCGACCTCGAACTCCTCCGAGCCGCAGACGCCACACCTGAAACGCCGGCGTCCGGCCTCGTCGAGCACCCGGCGCTTCTGCTCCTCGTCGAGCCTGCGATAGGGGTTCACCGGCAAAAGAGACGCCCCCTCTCACCCCTGGCGCTCAGATCTCGCCCTCCTTGTCGTAGTAGACGTTGTCTTCGCGGTAGCCGCCCATCCCGTAGCCGATGTCGCGGTACTCGTCTATGAACTCGATGCGGTCTATCCACTTGACCATCTTGAACCCGACGCTGGTCTCTATCCTGAGGCGGAGAGGCGCCCCGTGCTCGATGGGCAGCGGCTCGCCGTTCATCTCGTAGGCGAGGATGGTCTGCGGGTGCCGGGCCAGTTCGAGGTCTATGACCTCGTAGAAGTAACCCGGGTTGTACATCTTGGCCGGCTCGTCGCGCCCCACGTCCTGCATCGAGTGGAAGTACACGTAGCGCGCCTCCGGGTGAGGCCTGACCAGCTCGACGATCTGCCGCATCGGGACACCGGTCCATTCGGCGATGCTCGTCCAGCCCTGGATGCAGTTGTGCATCACCCTCTGGCTCTGCCTGGTCGGGAAGGTCTTCAAGTCCTCGAGCGTGAAGGTCATGGGGTTCTCCACCAGCCCGCCTATCTCGAGCCTCCAGCCGGCGAAGCGGTGGGCGGCGAGGATCTTGTACGAGTCGTCGGAGGGCGGCTTGCCGTTCACGCGATGCTGCGGGGTGATCTCGGCCTTCGAATACTCCTGGTGCGAGGTGAGACGGTGCAGCAGGAGCCTGCGCGCGTTGTTGACGACGAAGCCGAGTATCTGCTGCGTCCTGCGCGGGTAGGCGAGCGAGAGCTTTGTCGCCGCGATGTGCATCAGCACTATGCAGAAGATGGCGAAGAGTACGATGACGGTCGACCACGCCTGATGCTCGACGCTCCCCCAGATCATGAGCGAGGTGAGCTCGCCGAAGCCCCAGATCGAGATCATCGTCAGGTGGATGATTATGAACACGACGAACGCCAGAAGCCCGAAGAAGTGGAGGCTCCTCGCCCACTGCCTGCCGCCCCACAGCCTGACGTACCAGGGGAAGCGTGCCTCTATCGCCGGGGACTGGGCGGCTCCGGTGGCTATCTGGAACGGGGCGAGGATGAAGACGACCGAGCCGTAGGCGAGCTTCTGGATCGCGTCGTAGGTCTCGCCGGGCATCAAGGGCGGCAGGTTGAAGCTCATGTAGGTGAGGATGTCGTTCCAGGCCTCGGGGAAGATCTCCCAGGAGTAGGGCACGAAGCGGTGGTACTGCCCGGTGACGAAGAGCATCAGGACGTAGAAGACGCCGGTTAAGATCCAGGCGATCACGCTGATGAAGTGCCAGTGTCTCCCGAGACCGAGGTTCTCGTGCCCCGGCAGCGCCACGAGCGAGGAGTAGTCCTCCTCCTCGTCGAGGGCATCCCAGAGCCTGTCGCGGGGCATCACCTTGCGGGTGAAGCGGGACCACTCGCTGCCGGGCTTCGAGTCGTCGTTCCAGTATAGCTTGGGATGGGTGGCCAGGATCTCCATCCCGCTCCGTATGAGGAACGTGATGAGGATGAGGTTCACCAGGTGGGTGATCCTGATCCAGCCGGGAAAGTCCAGTCCGGTCAAGCGTCTCTCCTAGTCGTGCCAGTCTCGTCTGTCGGGGTAGGCTACGGCGAGCCCGGTCGCGATCGCGAAGGTGATGGCTATGAACGCGAGCTCGAAAGCCACGGCGAAGCTCCCGGCCGGCGTATCCCACGCTCCCCGGGCCTCCGGGTAGCCGGGGAACCCGAAGAGCCGGCTCAGCACGTAGGCCACGATGGCCACGACGCACAGCGCCGCCCCGAAACCCCATCCCCATCTGAAGGAGCCCCGCGCTATGTTGCCCGCGGCGAAGAGCGTACCGGCGAAGAGCGCCGCGAAGGAGAGCCCCAGGTAGGGGGCGACGCCGAAGATGTCCGGGAAGGCGTACATGTGCGTCAGCCCGACCATCAGGATGAGGCCCAACCCCGTGAGCGTGGTAAGCACGGGCTGGTTTATGTAGATGTAGCGGTAGAAGGTGACCAGCGCCCTCACCCCCGGCAACCTGAGCAGCGCGTTCATCCCGCCCTCTCCTGGCGCCGCTCCCGCTGGTGCTCTACGGTGTACCTCGGGTCGCGCGCGGACTGGAACCCGGCCCTGTACACCGACCACCGCTCGCAGACGGCGCCGGCGAGGATCATCGCCCCACCCGCCACGGCCGCCGCCCGGTTCTTCCCGCCCGCGAGCCCGAGCACCGCCGCTCCCACCCCGGAGAGCGCGGTGGCTAGCTTCGAGTAGCGCCCGGCCTCCTCCTTCTCGTAGGGTTCGGCCAGGAGCTTCCCGAGGCGGCGCTTCATAAGCTCCGCGGCCCCTATCTCTGCGAGCGCGCCCCCGACGGCGAGCCTGCGGGCCGGGGCGGCCTCCTCCACCGGCGTGAAGACCACCGCGCACGCCCCGGCGCTCGCCGCCGCACCCGAGGCGAAGACGAGCGGAAGCTCCTCTCTCGCTTCGTGCCAGACCGGGACCGAGGTGTCCGCGAAGAGGACTGCGGTGTAGGTCGCGAGCGGGAGCCCGAGCAGGGCCGCGGCACCCTCGAAAAGGGTGCGGGCACGCGGGAAGACGCCGAACACGTCCGAGGTCGCCGCGATCCCGGAGGAGAGCCCGAACGAGGAGAGCACCCAGGTACCGATGGACATCGGGGAGGTGGGCTTCACGACCCGGAGCATGTTGAGGAAGCGCTCCGGGCGTCCGAGGTCGGAGATGAGGAGCACCGGGCTCACCATCGCCCCGCCCAGGGCGGCGAGGCGGGCGCTCCTGGCGAGCCTCTGGTTGCCGGAGAGGTCGGCGGCCAGCGCCAGCGGCGCCGAGGCCCCGGCGAGCCCCCCGGTGAAGAAGTACCAGGGGATCTCCCAGGTCCACACCGGCTCCTTTATGACCGGACGTCCGTAGTAGGAGCCCGTGCGCCGGCCGTTGCGTTCCTCGCTCATCTTCCACCCCCCACGAACGCGGCGACGACTCCGGCGGCGAGCGCCCCGGCGGCGAGCGCCGCCGCACCCCACAGGCTCCCGAGCTTGCGGGTCACGACCTCCGGGTCGGGCGGTAGCCCGTAGACCTCGGGCTCGTCCAGCAGGAGGAAGAAGGCCCCCATCCCGTACTCCTCTTCGTTCGCCCCGTAGAGGCGGGCCTCCTCCACGCCCGCCTCGTGCAGCATCTCCAGGCGCCCGTTGGCCTTCTCGCGCAGCTCGTCGAGGGGGCCGAACTGGATCGAGTCCGTCGGGCAGGCCTGGGCGCAGGCGGGCTCCATCCCGCCCTTGAGGCGATCGTAGCAGAGCGTGCACTTCCAGGCCCGCCCGTCATCCTCCCTCCGGTCGAGCACCCCGAAGGGGCAGGCCGGGATGCAGTAGCCGCAGCCGTTGCACACGTCCTCCTGCACGACCACGGTGCCGAACTCGGTGCGGAAAAGGGCCCCGGTCGGGCACACGTCGAGGCAGGGCGCCTCGGTGCAGTGCTTGCAGACGTCCGAGGACATCAGCCACCGGACGTCGCCGTCGGCGTCCGGGACCCCGGCGGGGGTGCGCTGCTCGATGAAGGCCACGTGCCGCCAGGTGTTCGCCCCGAGCGAGCTGGTGTTGTCGTAGGACTCCCCGGTGAGCTCCCCGATGACGTCGGGGACGTCGTTCCACTCCTTGCAGGCGACCTCGCAGGCCTTGCACCCGATGCACACGCTGGTGTCGGTGAAGAAGCCCATCCGGGGCCTCTCCTCCTCGTAGTAGCGCTGCCCGAGCGGGATCAGGGGGCGGGTCTCGGGGGTCTCGTGCCCCTCGATGTTGTAGGCGTCGGAGACGCCGGGCCTCCCGGACCCGGGGATTATGTGGCTGGAATCGCTCAACGTCTGCCTCCTCCGTCGTGGCTCTCCGCGCGGCGCCGGTAGTCCTCGACGAGCTCGACGAGCGCGCGGCCCCGAGGCTTCCGGCCGGGCCGGATGTCGCAGGTCGCGGCCTTGTACTCGCCGATGTGGACGTTGGGGTCGAGCGCCAGGGCGAGCAGGTCGTTGGCCGGGTCCCCCGTCACGAGCCCCTTGCTGCCCCAGTGGTAGGGCAGACCGATCTGGTGCACCATCCTCCCCTGCACCTTCATCGGCTTGATGCGGTCGGTGACGAGCACCCGCGCCTCTATGGCGGTGCGCGCGGTGACGATCGTCGCCCAGCCGCCGTTCTCGAGCCCGACCTCGCGCGCGAGCTGCGGGGAGACCTCGCAGAACATCTCCGGCTGCAGCTCGGAGAGGTGCCCGATGGTACGGGTCATCCCGCCGGCGGTGTGGTGTTCGGTGAGCCGGTAGGTGGTGAAGACGTACGGGAAGACCCGCGACCCCGAAGGGTTGTAGGGGTTGTCCGGGCGCGGGAACTGCTGGCGCACCGGGTTCGACTGCTGGGAGTAGAGCGCGTTCTCGAACGGGGACTCGTGCGGCTCGTAGTGGGTGGGGAGCGGCCCGTCGGTGAGCCCGGCGGGCACGTAGATCCAGCCGCGCCCGTCGGCTTGCATGATGAACGGCTTGTCGCCGCGGATGGCGTCCTCGGCGACGGCCCCCTCCTCGGGGACGTAGTCGGGGCGCTTGGTCTCGGCGATGTCCGGCACGTCGTAGCCGGTCCACCTCCCCTTCTCCTCGTCCCACCAGACGTACTTCTTACGCTCCGACCAGGGTCTGCCCTCGGGGTCGGCCGAGGCACGGTTGTAGATGATCCTGCGGTTCATCGGCCACGCCCACGCCCACTCGGGGGCGACGTAGCTCTCCTGCTCCCAGTAGGGCTTCTTGCGCGCGGCCTGGTTCACCTCGTCGGCGTAGACGCCGGCGTAGATCCAGCAGCCGCACGCGGTCGAGCCGTCGTCCTTGAGCGGCAGGTAGCCCGGCAGGGCGTCCCCGTTCTCGTCCCAGCCGCCGATCTCGCGCAGCACGGCCTCCGCGTCGGGCTCCTCGTGCGGCCCTTTGGTCGGGTAGTCCCAGGTGAGGTCGAGCACCGGGCGGTCTTTGGGGTCGTCGGAGCCGGCGAGCTTCTCGCGGATCTTCCGGCCGAGATGGTACATGAACCACAGCTCCGAGCGGCAGTCGCCCTCGGGATCGACGGCCTTGAAGCGCCACTGCAGAAGGCGCTGGGTGTTGGTGAAGGTCCCCTCCTTCTCGGTGTGGGCCGCCGCCGGCAGGAAGAAGACCTCGGTCTTTATCTCCTCGGTCTTGAGCTCCCCGGTCTCGAGCTCGGGGGCGTCGTACCAGAAGGAGGCCGTCTCGACCTCGGTCATGTCGCGCACGACGAGCCAGTCGAGGTTCGCGAGCGCCAGCCGCTGCAGCTTGCCGTTGGCCGCACCTACGGCCGGGTTCTCGCCCATCACGAAGAAGCCCTTGCACCAGCCGTCGATCATGCCCATGAGCGCCGGGTAGATCGAGTGATCCCCCGTGAGGCGCGGCAGATAATCGAAGCAGAAGTCGTTCTCGGCCGTCGCGGCGTCGCCCCAGTAGGCCTTGAGCAGGCTCACCATGTAGGCGCGCATGTTCCCCCAGTAGCCGCTCTTTGCGGCGTTGCGCTCGACGTAGGTGTCGAGGTCCTGGTGCGCGTGGGCGTGGGGCATCGGCAGGTAGCCGGGGAGGATGTTGTAGAGGGTGGGGATGTCGGTCGAGCCCTGTATGGAGGCGTGCCCCCGCAGGGCCAGTATCCCCCCGCCCGGACGCCCGATGTTGCCGAGGAGCAGCTGGATGATCGAGGCCGCCCGGATGTTCTGCACCCCGTGGGTGTGCTGGGTCCAGCCGACCGCGTAGCAGAACGCCGAGGTCCTCTCGCGCCCGGAGTTCTCGCAGAGGGTCTCGGCGACCTCCAGGAATCGCTCCTTCGGGCAGCCGCAGATCTCCTCGACCTTCTCCGGGGTGTAGCGGCTGAAGTGTTTCTTCAGGATCTGGAAGACGCAGCGGGGATGTTCGAGCGTGGGATCCAGCTCCGGCGGCTCCCCCTCGACCCCCAGCTCTCCGGCCTGCGCGTAGTGCGCCTGCTCGCCGGTCACCCCGCCCTGCTCGCGCTGACCGGCGGCGCCGTGCACGGTAGTTCTGGCGTACTGCCAGGTCTCGGTGTCGTAGGCGCCCTTCTCGGGGTCCCATCCGGAGAAGAGCCCGTCGAGGTCTTCGGTGTCGGCGAACTCTTCGTTCACGATCACCGGCGCGTTGGTGTAGTGGACGACGTAGTCCCTGAAGTAGCGCTCGTTCTCGAGGATGTAGTTGATGATCCCGCCGAGGAACGCGATGTCGGTGCCGGCACGGATGGGGACGTGCAGGTCGGCGACCGCGCTCGTACGGGTGAAGCGGGGGTCGACGTGCATTATCTTCGCACCCCGCAGCTTGGCCTCCATCACCCACTGGAAGCCCACGGGGTGGTTCTCGGCCATGTTGGACCCCATGATCAGGATGGAGTCCGCGTTGGCGAGGTCCTGCTGAAAGGTGGTCGCCCCGCCCCTACCAAACGAGGTCCCGAGACCCGGGACCGTGGAGGAGTGTCATATGCGGGCCTGGTTCTCGATCTGTATGGCGCCGAGCGCGGTGAAGAGCTTCTTTATCAGGTAGTTCTCTTCGTTGTCCAGCGTCGCCCCGCCGAGGTGGGCGAACCCCAGCGTGCGGTGCAGGGGGCGGCCTTCCTCGTCGGTATCTTCCCAGGTCTCCTCGCGGGTCTTTATGACCCGGTCGGCGATCATGTCCATCGCCGTATCGAGGTCGAGCTCTTCCCACTCTGTGCCGTAGGGCCTGCGGTACTTGACCTTGTACTCGCGCGTTGGGCTCTGCACGAGGCTGCGCGAGGCAGAACCCTTCGGGCAGAGCCTGCCGCGGGAGATGGGGCTCGCCGGGTCACCCTCGATCTGGGTTATCTTCCCGTCCCTGACGAAGACGCGCTGCCCGCAGCCGACCGCGCAGTACGGACAGACCGACTGGACAACCCGGTCCGCCGTCCGCGTGCGCGGCTCGAGGTCCCGCTGGCGCCGGGACTGCGCCGCCGGCCCGAGCCCCCACCTGTCCGCACTCTTCGCCTGCCGGAGCACGGACCACTCCGGGATGAAGCTGCGTATGCCCAAAGGTTTCATCCTCCTTCTCTCGAAAGAGCCCGCTCCTACACCGGAGCCCGGGCACCTCCGCCCTCTCTTCCGACTCCACTTTCATTCTAAGCGCAGAGATCCATCAGGCAAAGTTTTCTCCCTACCGTGGGCTCAGCAGGGCCAGGCCGGTCTCGGGGTCCGTCCGGCGCCTGAGGTGCTCCGGAGACTCGATGACGGTGACCTCCAGGATCGGCCTCGCGTACCCCCGGATGAGGTGTCCCCCGCGGGTCGATCCGTCCCGCCGCCCGACGACCGCGTGGGCGTGCAGGTTGGGCTCCTCTCCGGAGAGCGCGATGTCCCCCACGAGCGAGAGCACCTCGACCTGCTCTTCGACCGGGATCTCCTCATATTCCTTCCTCTCCACGTCGAAGTAGCCCAAAGTGGCCCGTGAGAAGGCCCCTATCGCGGTGAGGCTCGCCGCGTCGAGCCGGTTCTCCTTCGCGAAGTCCGTGATCCCCTCGACGACCTCCTCGCCCGGCTCGAAGGCGAGGACGAAGGTCCTCTGCCCTCGCTGTTCGTGCACCTGTCTCGCCTTCATCTACGCCCTCCTCCTCAGACCCCAGGCTATCGCGGCCGCAGCGGCGATCCCCCCGGCCGCGGCGAGCGCCTTCGGGTTCGCGCCCCCTCCGTCGAGCACCACGTCCGGGTAGCCCCTCTCCGGGTAGGTTCCCCGCGGCGGACCCTCCTCGCCATGATCGAGGGCCATCTTTATGACCTGCGCGAGGTGCAGCGGCCGACGGTCGGTCCCCTGCTCGACCTGCGTCTTGCAGGAGAAGCCGTCGGCGATGAGCAGCGTCTCGCCCCCGGCCTCGCGGACGGCCGGAAGGAGCCTCCTCTCCCCGATCTGCATCGAGATGTCGTAGTGGTCGCGCTCGAAGCCGAAGGACCCCGCGAGCCCGCAGCAGCCGGAGTCGAGAACCTCGTAGTCGAGCCCCAGCCTCTCCATCAGCTCCACGTCGGCCTGGGTCCCGATCACCGCCTCCCCCTGGCAGTGGCTGTGGAAGAGCGCCTTGCGGCCGAGCCTCGGCGGGACGTAGTCCTCCTCGACGAGGAACTCGCTCAGCGTGCGGGTATTCTTGACCAGGCGGTTCGCGTCCTCGTCGTGGGGCATCATGTTCGGCAGCTCGTCGCGGAAGGCCGCGGCGCAGCTCGGCTCCACGACGACCACCTTGATCCCCTCCCGCACGTACGGGGCGAGGGTGTCGACCAGCCGCCGCAGGAACGTCTTGGCCGTATCGAGCATCCCGTAGTCGTAGAGCGGCCGGCCGCAGCAGAGCGCCTCCTGCGGCACGAGCACCCGGTATCCGGCATGCTCCAGCACCTCCACCGAGGCCTTCATCGTCTCAGGGTGCAAAAAGTTGTTGAACGTGTCGGGGAAGAGCACCACGGGCGGCCCGTCGGGGTGGCGCGGCGTGCGCTCCCTCATCCAGTCCTTGAAGGTCCGGGTCGCGAAGGGGGGCATCTCGCGCTCGGCGGCGATCCCGCCGAGCCTCTTGACGAGGGCGCTTATCCCTGGGGTCTGGGTTACGAAATTGGCCAGGCGCGGGGCGTACTGCGCGATGCGCGCGTGGAGCATGATGAGCCCCATCGTGTAGGCGTACGCCGGGCGCAGACGCCCCTTGTAGTAGCGGGCGAGAAACTCCGCCTTGTAGGTCGCCATATCCACGTTGACCGGGCAGTCCCCCTTGCACCCCTTGCACGAGAGGCACAGATCCAGCGCGTCGAAGACCTCCCTGCTCTTGAAGCCGTCGGTGATCGGCCCCTTCCCCCGCAGCATCTCGTGCAGCAGCCGCGCCCGCCCGCGGGTGGAGTGCTCCTCCTCCCTGGTGACCATGTAGGAGGGACACATAGTACCCGTCTCTATGTCACGGCACTTGCCCACCCCGACGCAGCGCATCGTCGCGTGGGCGAACGAACCGCCGTCCTCGGGGTAGGAGAAGTAGAGGTGGTCCGGGTTGTAGGGGTTGTAGTCGGTGCCGTGGCGGAGGTTGCTGGTTATCGGGTAGGCGTCTATGACCTTCCCCGGGTTCATCTTCCAGTCCGGGTCCCAGATCCGCTTGTACTCCCGGAAGGCCTCCATCAGTTCCTCGCCGTACATCTTCGGCAGCAGCTCGGCGCGTGCCTGACCGTCGCCGTGCTCGCCGGAGAGCGAGCCGCCGTAGGAGACGACGAGGTCCGCCGCCTCGTCCAGAAAAGCCCGCCACTTCCTGATCCCCCCGGCGGTCTTGAGGTCGAAGTTGATCCGGCAGTGGATACACCCGTCGCCGAAGTGCCCGTAGAGGGCGGTTCTGTAGTCGTATCTGTCCAGAAGGGCCCGGAAGTCGCGCAGGTAGTCGCCCATCCTCTCGGGTGGGACCGCCGCGTCCTCCCAGCCCTCCCAGTAATCACCCGAGCCGGGCACGTAGGCGGTGGCCCCGAGCCCGTCCTCCCGGATACCCCAGACCTCCTGCGCCTCGGTGGGGTCCGCGAAGACCTTCATCTCCGGCGGGTTATCGGAGCGGCGGATGGCCTCCATCGCCCGGCGGGCCTTCTCCTGGCTCTCCTCGGGGCTCTCACCGCCGAACTCCGCGAGGAGCCACCCGCCCCCCTCGGGTAGCAGCTTGAGGTCCTCGTGGTGCATGTTCTGCAGCTTCATGTCCTCGATGAGGGCATCGTCTATCGCCTCGAGCCCGATCGGCCCCTGCTCCATCACCTCCGGCACGTGGTCCCCGGCGTCGAAGATCGTGGGGTATCCGAGAACGAGCAGCGTCCGCGCGGGCGGGCTGTGCACCAGGCGCACCTTCGCCCGGAGGATCGTAACCAGCGTCCCCTCGCTCCCGACCACCGCCCGCGCGGTGTTGAAGCCCTTCTCGGGCAAAAGCTCGTCCAGGTTGTACCCCGAGACCCGGCGTGGGATCTGCGGATAGCGCTCCCGGATCAGTCCAGCGTAGCGGTCGCGAAGGTCTCTCAGCTTCTGGTAGATCTCACCCTTCCTGCCGCCCTCGCGGATCACCCGCTCGAACTCCCCGTCGCTGGTCTCGCCGAGGGTCATCCTGGTGCCGTCGTAGAGGACGACGTCGAGCTCGTAGACGTTGTCCGAGGTCCTCCCGGCCATCACCGAGTGCACCCCGCAGGAGTTGTTGCCGATCATGCCGCCGAAGGTCGCCCACTGGTGGGTGGAAGTATCCGGGGCGAAGAACATGTCGTAGCGCTGCTGGGTCATCTCCGAGAGCTGGTCGCGGACCACCCCCGGCTGCACCCAGGCGCACCCCTCGTCGGGGTTGACCTCGAGTATCTCGCGCATGTACTTGGAGGTGTCCAGGACCACGGCGGCGTTGGTCGTCTCGCCGGAGAGGCTGGTGCCGCAGCCTCTCGGCAGGACCGGAGCGCCGTGGCGGTGGCAGACCCTGACCGCCTCGATGACGTCCTCCTCGTCGAGCGGCAGCACCACCCCGAAGGGGACCTGCCGGTAGTTGGAGGAGTCGTGGGCGTAGGCGGCGCGGGTGCCGGCGTCGAAGCGCACCTCGCCCCGCACCCGCTCGCGCAGCTCGGCCTGTAGCGCCAGCGTGTTCAGGTTGAGGCGCTGACGCTGACTCAGGCGCCTGTAACCTTCTCTCGTGGTCTCGGTCATCAGCCTCCTCCTGCTACAGACGTACTCGCCGGCCGGGAAAGATCGACCTTCCTCCTTCTGAGCCTCTCGGCCAGCCGCGAGGAGAGCGCCATGATCGTGAGCGCGGGGTTGGCCGAACCCTGGGTCGGGCACGCGCTCCCGTCGGCGACGAGGAGATTCGGCACCCCCCAGACCCTGTGGTCGGAGTCCACCACGCTGTTCTCTGGTGAGGTGCCCATGCGGCAGCCGCCGATGAGGTGTGCGTAGCGGTCGATGGTGAGCACGTCCTGCGCCCCGGCGTACTCCCAGATGGCCTGCATCGTCCGCTTGGCGTATTCGATGTTCTTCTTGTCGTTCTCGCAGAGGGTGTGGTCGAAGCGGGCGACCGGCATCCCGTAAGGGTCTTTCTCGTCGGCGAGCGTGACCCGGTTCTCGGGCTGGGGCAGAAGTTCGCACAGCGCCCCGAGCACGCTCCAGTGGTTGTAGTCGCGCATGTACTCCCTGAGAGCGCCTCCCCAGTGGCCGTCTGCCAAGACGTGCTCGGACCATCCGATAGGCAGTGGTCCGACGGTCTGGATCGAGAACCCCCGCGCAAATCCTCTGCGCTCGTCGGTCTCGTAGAACTGTTCGGAGGAGATCTCAGGGGGCGGCGCCTTGTACATCCGCAATGTCTCGGAGAAGCGCCCAGCGACCTGCGGTGCGCCCTGGACCATCACGTAGCGCCCGACCTGGTCCTCGCCGTTGCCGATCCCGTTCGGGAACCGGCTCGAGGTGGAGTTGAGCAGCAGCCGGGGCGTCTCGATCGAGTATCCGGCCACGGCCACGGCCGAGGCGCGCTGGAAGCGCTCGCGGCCGTCCTTCACGTAGACGACGCCCGTGACCCGGCCCCGCCCGTCGGTCTCGATGCGGGTCGCCATGCTATCCGCCCTTATCTCGGCGCCGTGGGCTATCGCGTCGGGAACGTGGGTGACGAGCGGGCTGGCCTTGGCGTTGACCTTGCACCCCTGCAGGCAGAACCCGCGGTAGATGCAGTGCGGCCGGTTGCCGAAGGTGCCGTTGGTGATTCCGACGGGCCCGACCCGCATCTCGATGCCGAACTTCTTCGCCCCCCGGACGGCGTACTCCGCCGCCCCGCCTATCGGGTGGGGGCCGAAGGTGTAGCGGTGCGGGTCGCCCCACGGCCAGTCCTGACCGGCGACCGGCAGCTCGGCCTCGACGATCTCGTAGTGCTTTCTGAGGTCCCAGTAGGAGATGGGCCAGTCGGCCCCGACCCCGTCGCGGGTATAGGTCTCGAAGTCCGAGGGGTGGAAGCGCGGGCAGTAGCCGGCGTAGTGGACCATCGAGCCGCCCACCCCCCTCCCCGAGTTGTTCTTGCCCATCTCGACCGGATCCTCGCCGCCGATGATCCTCTTCTGGGTCCAGTAGATGTGCGAGGAGCCTTTCTCGTCGGAGACCCAGTCGCGGTCGGGATCCCAGAACGGACCGGCGTCGAGGACCACGATCTTCCACCCGGCCCGCGCGAGCCGCTGGGCGAGCACCCCGCCCCCGGCCCCGCACCCGACTATGAGGAGGTCGACCTCTTCATCATCCCGGTAGCGGCGCATCCTCTCCACCCCGGGTACCCCGCGCCGGTGTACGTCGAGCAGGTAGCGCGAGTCGTTGTCCTTCGGGCCTATGGCGCCCTTCAGGAGACGCCTGGCGTCGGCGAACCTCGCCTCCGCCGGGCGGTTTCTCTCGCGCGTCCTCTCGGCGATCTCCCTCGCCCGGCGCGCACCCTCGAGCAGCTCCCGGACGTGCCCGGGGACGGGACCTTCGCCGTCCCGACCATCCTCCTGCTCCCCGACGTAGGGGACCGGGTCGACGTCGGCGGCGGGCTCCCCCTCGTAGGGCTCCTTCTGCCCGGCGGAAAGCCGCATGTATCCGCGGGGGTAGGCCGGCCCGCCGTAGCCGATCTCGTTCCACGCCCACGGGTGCGAGTAGAAGGCGGCGAGGACCGAGCGCATCACGACGTTCCAGGCACGCGGGATGCGGTCCCAAGGCTCTCCCGAGAGTTCGCCTTCCGCAAACGCAGAGCAGATCTCCTTTCTCACCTCCTCGGGCGCGGCGTGGAAGGGGCTTCCGCAGCGGGAGCGGGCCTCTTCGTCGAGCCCGGTCGCGACGAGATGCCAGGTGTCCCGGTCGTCGGGCATGTCGTAGAACTGGTAGCCGTCGAGCCCCTTCTCGTCGGCCTCGTAGAGCTTCTGGTCGACGAAGTTTATGAGCGGGATCTTGGGCTCCGAGTCCTGGGCGGTGACCGTGTCGCAGAAGGCGGAGAGGGTTGCGGCCTCCTCGAGCGAGAAGAACCGTATCTCCGGGACGTTCTCGACCCGATCCATCACGACCCTGCGGGTCACCTCGTCCCAATGTTCCTTCTGCTCGAGCACGTCGTAGTCCGGGTAGCGCCCGTGCATCTGCGGCGTGATCCCGCGCCGCTGGCGCGGCAGGCGGTAGGGGTCCGCTGGCTCCCTGCCCTCCCTGCGGTTCGGCAGGTGGTCGGGATCTCTGAAGGAGTAGGCCATACCCCTACTTCTCCCGCCGCAGGAGCGCCGCCAGTATTCCCATCCCCCCGACCATCGAGAAGAGGAGCGGGGCCATCACCGGCGGGCCCATGACGACGTTGTACGCCGCCTCGCTCCAGCCGCCGGGCTTGCGGGCGACCCCGCGGAAGTGGAAGTAGAGCCCGGAGAGCCCCGTGGCGACGTAGGCCGCCGAGGCTACGGGCAGCGCGGTCTTGGCAGCCCGCCTGGAGCGCACGCCGGCTATCCCCGCCACGACCACGGGCGGGGTCGCGATGATCGGGCTCCACATGAACTTGTTGCCGAAGCTGCCGCGGTAGTGCTCGTAGTAGACCTCCGCGGCGACGACGAGCGCGCTGAAGGCGGTGAGCCCCGAGAGGGAGCGCTCGAAGCGTCCGTGCTCGACGTTGCGCACCATCCTGTCTATCAGGTGTTCTTCCTCGGGCGGAAGAAACCGCCCGCCGGGCACCTTCGTCTTCCGGGGGAGCATTCTCTCCAGGATCGTCATCGCCTCAGAACTCCTTTCGGATCTCTCGCTCACGCAGCGTACTTCTCAGCCTCGGACCTCCTGAGCTCGAGCCCGAGACCCGGCCGCGATGGGTCAGGCCGGAGATAGCCGCCGGCGGGCTCGAGGGCCCCCTCGAAGAGCATCCGCTCGATGCGCACGTGGTCGTGGAAGTACTCCAGGTGCAAGAGCGTCTCCATCGCACAGCAGGCGTGGGCCGAGACGGCCGGGGCGCAGTGGGCGGAGAAGGGTATCTGATACCCCTTGCAGATGCCGTCGGCCCTGAGCAAACTCGTGATCCCGCCGCAGCGGGTCACGTCCGCCTGCAGGATGTCCACGCATCCTGCGAGATCGAAGAGCTGCGGCAGGGTCCACTCGTACTCCCCGGCGGCTATCGCGAGCCCCGCGGGCCCGTGGTCGCGCAGCATCCTCATCCCCTCTCGATCCTCGGAGGAGACCGGCTCCTCGAGGTAGGTGATCCCCTCCCCGGCGAACCACCCGGCCCAGTAGAGCGCCTGCTTGCGGGAGTAGGCGCCGTTGGCGTCGACGAGGAGCTCTACCCCGTCCCCGATCGCCTCCCGCGCCGCCCTCACCCTCTCCGGATCCTCCTCCGGCTTTCTGCCCACCTTCATCTTCACCCGCGGGATGCCTTCGGAGGCCCACCCGCCGAGCTGCTCCTGCAGCCTCTCGAGCGTGTAGGAGGTGAACCCACCGCTGCCGTAGACCGGGACCCGCTCGTGGAAGCGGGGCAAGACGTCGGCGAGCGGGAGGCCGAGCAGCTTAGCCTTGAGATCCCAGAGCGCTATGTCCACCGCGGAGATCGCCATCGCCCCCACCCCGGGTCGCCCGGCGTTGCGGATCGCAGAGTGCATCTCCTTCCAGACGGCGGGCGGGTTCATCGCGTCCGAACCCTCGGCCACCCCTTTCAGCTTCGACCCCACGAAATTTCCGACCGAGACGTCGCCGTAGGTGTACCCGAGCCCCCTCTCGCCACCCCCGGAAACCTCGACCAGGACCATGGTCGTCGAGTCCCACTCGAGGGTCCCGTCCGACTCCGGAGAGTCGGTCGGCACGGTGTAGGCGGAGACCTCGAGGGTCTCTACCTCAACCTCCGGTGACATCTACTCGCCCCGGCCGGAGAGGAACTCCTGCAGCTTGCCCTTTATGGCCTGCCGGACGATCTCGCCGCGCGCCGGATCTCCCCGGTAGAGCGACCTGAAGATGCCCTGCGCCTGCTCGAAGCGTATGTGCGGCGGCAGCGGCGGCACCTCCGGGTCGGTGATGGCCTCGTAGAGCACCGGCTTCCCGGAAGAGAGGGCCTCGTCCCACGCCGGGCCGACGTCGTCGGGGTTGTCCACTTTTATCCCCTTGAGCCCGAGCAGCTCGGCATATCCGGCGTAGTCGAAGTCGGGCAAGACCTGCGAGGCTTCGACCTTGGGGTCACCCTCCATCACCCGCTGCTCCCAGGTGACCTGGTTGAGGTCGTCGTTGTGCAGGACCAGGATGATGCACCGCGGGTCGCTCCAGCGCTCCCAGTAGCGGGCGACGTCGATGAGCGCGTTGACCCCGATCATCTGCATCGCCCCGTCGCCGAGACAGGCGATGACGGGCCTGTCAGGGTTGGTGAACTTGGCCCCGATGACGTAGGGGACCGCCGGGCCCATCGTCGCGAGCGTCCCGGAGAGCGCCGCCCGCATCCCCTCACGCAGCTTCAGGTGGCGCGCCCACCAGTTGGTCGCCGACCCGGAGTCGGAGGTGAGGATGCAGCCCTCGGGGAGCCTCGGGGAGAGCTCGTGGAAGACCCTCTGTGGGTTTATGGGGTTGGCACCCTCCATCGCCCGCCGCTCGAGTATCTCCCACCACTCGGCCACACCCTTCTCGATCTCTTCGCGCCAGGAGCGGTCCTGCTTGCGCTCGAGCATCGGGATGAGGGCCCGAAGCGTCTCCTTCGCGTCCCCGACCAGGTTGACCTCCATCGGGTAGCGCATCCCGATGAGCCGGCCGTCTATGTCTATCTGGACGCCTCTCGCCTGCCCCACCTCGGGCAGCCACTCGGCGTAGGGGAAGCTCGACCCGACCATGAAGAAGGTGTCGCAGTTCTCCATCATGTCGTCGGAGGGTTTGGAGCCCAAAAGCCCTATCGGCCCCGTGACGTATGGCAAATCGTCGGGGAGCACGTCGCGGCCGTTTAAGGCCTTGGCGACCCCGCAGCCGAGGATCTCCGCGACCTGCTTTATCTCTTCGGCCGCGCCCCTCGCGCCCTGCCCGACGAGCATCGCGACCTTCTCCCCGGAGTTGAGAACCTCCGCGGCCCGCTCGAGGTCCCGCTGCTGCGGGACGACGCGCGGCATGGTGATGTCGGTGCTCGAGTAGGTCGCCCCGTGGGTCCGCGGCGGCTCTGAGTACTCCATCTCGGCGACGTCGTTCGGGACGATCACGCAGGTCACCGTGCGCGAGGTCTTAGCGATCCGGTAGGCCCGGTCTATGAGGTGTCCGATCTGGGTCGGCTCCATGCAGTACTGCACGAACTCGTGCGCCACGTCCTTGAAGAGCGTCTGCAGGTCGACCTCCTGCTGGTAGTCGCTCCCCAACGACATCCTCTTCTGCTGCCCGATGATCGCCAGAACCGGCTGCCGGTCGAGCTTGGCGTCGTAGAGGCCGTTGAGGAGGTGTATGGCCCCGGGGCCGGAGGTCGCCATGCACACCCCCACCTCGCTGCTGAACTTGGCGTGGGCACAGGCTGCGAAGGCCGCCACCTCCTCGTGGCGCAGCTGTATGAACTCCGGGTCGTTGTTCGCCCGGTTGAACGCCCCCAGGATGCCGTTGATCCCGTCCCCCGGGTAACCGTAGATGCGCTTTACATCGAGCTCTCTTAAGCGCCTGAGTATGAAGTCTCCCACCGTCTCGGCCAACGTGGTCCTCCTGTCCGTCAGGTCCGACGGCCGCCAGCGGTCAGTGGCGGCATACAGGATTCATTATTTCCAGGGCCGGTAAAGCAGGGATAAAGTTCTGTGAGCCTCCGGTAAAGAAGCATTAACGTCTCTTCATCCCCCACAGCCTCTCCTCTAAGTAGTCGGATCTGCTGTAACGCAAACAATGGTACGATGCACCGGAATCCAACCGCACGAAGAGACCGGGAGAGACGGGTGAAGAAATCTCTGCTCAGCATCCTGCTCGGGCTGCTCCTGAGCGCCGCCGGCGTGATCGTCGCCGCCCTGAGCGTCAAGGGCTCGCTCAGGATAGTAGAGATCTGGCCCATAGTCGTCGGTGGTGTCGTCACGCTCGCGGTGTGGGTCGTGCAGGGTGCCACCCTGGCCGTGCTCTCACGCCACGACGTGGAGGCGAGTCCTGTCGCAGAGCGGCACCTCCTGGGCCTTCCCCTCTTGAAGACGACCCGCGTCTACCTGGTCACCCAGGCGGTCGGCGCGATCACCCCGTTCGCCGGCGGGGAGGTGGCCGCCCAGATCATGGAGCTCAAACGCCTGGGGCTCCCGGCGGACAAGGGCAGCGCCGTGGCGACCGTCAGGGCGATAGCGAACGTCACCTCCCTCGCCATCGGCGCCGTAATCGGCCTGTTCTTCGTCTCCCACGTCCCGTTCGTCGGCAGGGTAGAAGCCAGAGCCCATCAGGCCCAGAACGCCGGCATCCTGTGGCCTCTGGCCGGCGTCTTCGTCGGGGTGGTCGTGCTGCTCGCCGCGGGCGGCTTCGCGGTGCGTCGCTGGAGGAAGAGGCGCGAGCGGGATGAGCATACCCCAGAGAGCTCATCCCCCTCCTGGAGAGAGCGCCTCACCAGATTCTTCCGCAACTACAGGGACGACCTCCTCCTGCTCTGGCACGACAACCCGAAAGGCGTTGTCGCCGCCTTCGCCCTCATGGCCGTCTTCTGGCTGCTCTACCCCCTGCTCGGGGTTCTCGGCCTGCTCGCCACCGGATGGTCCGGGGAGCACTGGATCGCCGTCTTCACCGCCCAGTACATCCTGTTCATCGTCGTGCCCTTCGCCCCCACTCCGGGCAACAGCGGCGCCGCCGAGGTCGCCTTCGTCGCGCTCATGAACGCCTACGTCGGCCACGGCTCGCTGCTCGCCGGCGTCATCGTCTGGCGCTTCCTGAACCACTACTCCGAACTCATTGCCGGAGCCTTCCTCGCCGGACCCAGCATCTGGGACGACATCAAAATAGCCCGGGACGAGCTGGCCTCCCAGAAATCCGGCTGAAAGATACCGGACAACTCAAAAACCAATAACTGTTATTGTTTTCACATCTCCAATCCGGGGGGAGGTTTCGCGGGACCGGGCCAGGGGTAGAGGGTAACGGTGAGATGGCCTGCGGGAGAGAAGAGGGGAGGTGATCTCCGGAGCGGGTGGGTACACGCATGGACGGGCGTGTTTAGATCAGGGTTGACGGAGAAGATCCGGAAGATCCAACTAGAAAGGGGAGGATCGCATGTATCTCCGGATAGACAAGCTGCAGGTGGAGCTGCCGATGCCGGAGGAGCCCGATCCCAACGCCGCCGCGGCGGTGCAGGAGCTCCTCGGGGGGCGTTTCGGTGAGATGTCGACGCTCATGAACTACACCTACCAGTCGTTCAACTTCCGGGGGCGCAAGAAGGTTAAGCCCTACTACGACCTCATCGCCAATATAGCCACCGAGGAGCTCGGGCACATCGAGCTGGTAGCCGCCACCATAAACAGCATGCTCACCGGTGCCGCCGGCGAGACCGAGGACGGGCATGCGAACCCGACGAGCACACCTCTCTCCGGGCTCACGGGCGTACGCAACACCCATCACTTCATCAACAACGGGGCCGGCGCGCTCGTCGCCAACTCAATGGGGCAGCCCTGGCAGGGTGATTACGTGTTCAACTCCGGTGACCTCGTGCTCGACCTCCTGCACAACTTCTTCCTGGAGAGCGGGGCGAGGATGGGCAAGATCCGCGTCTACGAGATGACCGACCATCCGGTCGCCCGTGCGATGCTCGGTTATCTGCTCGTGCGCGGTGGCGTGCATCAGGTGGCCTACGCCAAGGCGCTCGAAGAGCTCACCGGCGCCAACGTCACCAAGATGCTCAACATCCCGAACATCCCCAACTCTGAGTTCCCGGAGACGAAGAAGTTCCTCGACTCGGGCGACCACCGCACCCTCTACCGCTTCTCGCCCGACGACTTCAAGGATATCGGCAAGATCTGGAAGGGGCCGCACCCCGACGACGGCCAGGAGGTCAGGGTGCAGGACGGCCCGCCGGAGGGTGGTCAGCCGGCCGATCCGCCGGAGGAGCCCAACGTCTACGCACCGGGTTATCATCCGGGAGAGCTCGCCGAGATCGCCCAGCGTCTCCTGAAGTAACGTCTGAAAACCCGGAGGACGGGGGCGGTGCGGAAGGCCTTCCGCGCCGCCCTTCGTACGTTCTTCCACAGGCTCGGGCGCCGGAGCGGATAGAATCAGGGTGCCAGGCGAACAGAAGGAGGGTTTCGTGCCCGGAGAAGCAAGCGGCATAGAGGATTTCGGAGAGGTGACGTTCAAGCGTGCCGACGGGACGGAGGTAAACCTCACCGAATTGCACGGCGGGCGTCCCCTCGTCCTCGCCTTTCTGCGGCACCTCGGGTGAATATTCTGCCGCCGGTGGGTCGCGCAGTTGCGCGGCGGGAGCAGAGAGTTCGAGAAGAGAGGCGCCCGGGTGGCGCTGGTGAGCATGGCCGATCCTGAGCAGACCGCGCGGTTCTGCGAGAAGATGGACCTGCCCTTCGAGTGCCTCTCCGACCCGGAGCGGCACGCCTACCGGGCATTCGGTCTCAGGCGCGGCAACATCCTGGAGGTCGCGGGGCCGCGCAACTGGGGCAGCGGGATCCGGGCGGTACTCGAGGGACAGAGACAGGGACCGACGGCGGGTGACCCGATGCAGCTACCCGGGGCCTTTGTCTTCGACGCCTCAGGGAGGCTGCGCCTGGCGCACTACGCCCGCGCCTCGGCGGACAACCCACCAAACGAGGTGCTCCTCGAAGCGCTCGACGGTGGCCGGTAGCGGAGGATCAGGAGCAGGTTCCCCTTGAATGACGCGCTTCAGAAGGCGCAAGCCTATCTGGACATGCTCTCCCGGGATACCATGGAGCTCGCCTGGGGCCGGAGAACCGCTCAGGATCGGTACAGGATCATGCTCGCCGCCCTCCTCTTCGGGGACGAATTCGAGCGTCGCACCCGGCATGGCCTACCAGCCGACGAGCCGGGAGAACGCCGGCTCCTGATGGATCTCATGAGCGCGGTCATAGACCGCTTCGCGGATCTGGAGGGTCTGGACCGGGAGGAGGCCGCCGCCTTCCTCGGAGATCTCACCAACCGCGACCACATACTGGAGCTCAACGAGGTCATCGAAACCTTCGAGCAGGAAGACTGCCAGAGGAGCCTCGACGAGGTGTTACGCGAGGCCGTCGGGCGGCGGAAGGAACGCCGGGTCTGGGCCCGGCACTGGAGCTCAGGATAAAGACATCAGAAAGGGGCCTCGGGTCCCGAGAGAAACTCCAGCTCTTCCGGCGTCGAACGCCGACCCAGGATCTCGTTGCGGTGCGGGAAACGTCCGAAGCGCGCGATCACCGCCTCGTGCCTGAGCGCGTACTCCAGCACCTCGGGCCTCCCGAGCTCCTCTTCCAGCGCCCGAAACAGCCTGACAGAGAGGCGCTGGTCTTCGAGATCCTCACTGTGCTCGAAAGGCAGGTAGACGAACATCCTCTCCATCGGGGTGAGGAGACGGTCGAAGCCCTTCTCGAGCGCCTCGCGGGCGACCTCGCGCGCCAGATGGTCGGTTGTGTAGGAGCGCGGGTCGCCCCGGAACATGTTGCGGGGGAACTGGTCGAGCAGCAGGATCAGGGCGAGGCAACCCCTGGGCGTCTCCTTCCAGTCTCCGAGCTCCCTGGAGGCAGCCCACTCGTAGTCGGCGCGGAACCGTTCGCTCACCTCACGGTCGAAGTCCTCGCCACCCCCGAACCACTCCTCGCGGAACTCCCGGCCCTCCCCGAACCAGAAGCGGAGTATCTCCTCCATGCGGTCCAGATCACCCACCGACGTGTATCGCCGGACGCCGCTTGGGGTTGGGCTCCGCCTCGCGCAGCACCTCGCGCGTGACCGGCGGGATGTCTCCCTCGCCGAAGAGGATGTAGCGGACCAGGTAGACCAGCGGGTTGCCCTCGGTCCATCCGAAGTAGCAGTGAGGCTTCGCGCCGGTTTTGTCTCTCAGGTACAGCAGGAAGGCCGCTATCGCGTTCGGGACGCTCGAACTCTCCGCCCGCAGCACCCGGTAGCCGTCCACCCTGGCCCCCCTCACCTCCATCACGTCGGTGAACTCCGAGGGGTCGGCCACCTCTACCTCGAGGAACAGAACCGGGATCTCGCGCGGGATGTGGTTCGCCTCCCGCTGTTCACGCTCTTTAAGCTCGTACTCCCGGCGGTCTCCCGCCTGACGTCGGTTGGCGATGATGTGTATCTCCCCCGAGTAGAGCGCCTCGTTGATGAACTCCCAGGCCGCATCGTCGAGTTCTATGGACTCCTGGCGCAGCTCCGTCGAGCGCAGCGCACGGGAGACGAGGGAGACGAAGATTATCGCTACGATAAACAGGATCGAGATCACGATCCCGTTCGGCTGGGAGCGGATGTTCTCGACGTCGGCGTAGAGCATCACCAGGGTTATGAGCCCGAAAACGAGCGTCGACCTGCGTTTGCGCTGCCGGCGCACGGCGATGGTCACGGCCACGGCCGCCGAGGTCATCATGATGAGCACACCCGTCGCGTACGGCCCGCTCTGGGAGTCGACCCCGGCGTTGAAGGCCAGCGTAATCGCGAAGGCTATCGCGCTGAAGACGAGCACCATCGGCCTTACCGCCCGGCCCCATTCCGGGGCCATCCCGTAGCGCGGCAGGTAGCGGGGCACGATGTTCAGAAGCCCGGTCAGGGCCGAGGCCCCTCCGAACCAGAGGATCGTGATCGTGGAGATGTCGTAGATCGTCCCGAAGGCATTGCCCATGTACTGGTGCGCGAGGTAAGCGAGCGCCCGGCCCGCGGCCTTGCCGCCCGGCTCGAACTCCCTGTGCGGGATCAGGACCGTGGTGACGAAGCTCGTCGTGATCAGGAAGAAGCTCATGATCAAAGCGGCCGCGGTGAGCATCTTGCGGGTGTTGCGGATACGCCCGGCGGGCCGCTGGGGGTCGTCATCCGGGTCGCCCTTCACGAGCGGCATCATCGAGACGCCGGTCTCGAAGCCCGAGAGACCGAGCGCGAGCTGCGGGAAGACAAGAAACGAGACGACGACCATGTCGAGCGGGTTGCCATAGCCGTGCAGCAGGGCATCCTTCCAGTGAGAGAGGTACGCCGGGTGCTGGAAGATCATGTAGAAGCCGAAGATGACGATGAGCAGGTTGAGGAATAGGTACGAGAAGACGAGCACGATCGCGATGCCTATGGCCTCCCGAAAGCCCTTCAGGAAAACCCCGCCGAGGATGGCGAGAAGTACGAGTGTAATCGCCGTCTCTTTGTCGTGCAGGAAAGATGGCACTATCGGGTTCTCGGCCAGATGCGTCGCGCCGTCGGCGGCAGAGAGGGTTATCGTGAACATCCAGGCCGTGCCGACGAACCCGAGCAGGCACAAGACGAAGATCTTGCCCTTCCAGAAAGAGAGCAGACGTTCGAGCATCGCGATCGAACCCTGCCCGTGCGGGCTGTGGTAGGCGACCCGGCGGTAGGCAGGGAGCATCCCGAAGAGGGTGAGAAGCACGATGAACATCGTCGCGATAGGTGAGAGCGCACCCGCGGCGAGCCCGGCTATGCCGGGGATGTACCCGAGCGTCGAGTAGTAGTCCACCCCGGTCAGGCACACCACCTGCCACCAGGGATGCTGTTCGCGGGCCTCCTTGATGTGTGGACCCTGGATCTCCTCGATCCGGTTCTCGAGCAACCAGCTGCGAAACCTCGAGGAAGCCCGGCCCTTGGAGCGGGTGGCCCGGATCATCTCGAAACGCTCCGTGCGGGTTCTCCCACCCGCGGACAGCGAAAGATGGTTCTCATCATCCCCTTCCTCTCACGCCTGCGGGGTTAGCTGTCGGGTTCGGGCCGGAAGAGAAAGCCCTACGCTCTCGTGGCGATTCACCCCGGAGGGAAAACCCCTCTTTCTACGGGTCCCCCGTCCTCCGGTCTCCCCGGAGGTTCGGCGACGGTCTGGCTCTCCGTCCATGGCTTCCGGAGATATACCCCCCAGCCACACCGTTGTCAACACGGCGGTGTGGCTCGTATCGCGTCGGGGCGGGTACGAAACCGCAAGTTTGGTTAGTATTTAGCCTAGAGGAGGTCATACAACGAGAGAGCAGGAGCCAAAGAGGTCATGTCCGAGGAGAGCAAACCGAATCCGCCGACTTCCGGGCGGCTGCGTCGGGCCTTGGGAACAATCTCACTGGTCCCGCGCGAGCGCCGCTTCTACGAGTACTTCGAGGAGCAGTCGAAGAACATCTCACGCTCTGCCCGGCTGCTCGAGGTGGCATTCTCGAACCCCGGTGAGCTCGCCGGACACCAGAAGCGGATCAAGGAACTCGAGCATCGGGGAGACGACACCACCCACGAGATAATCTCCGCCCTGCACCGGACCTTCGTCACCCCCTTCGACCGGGAGGACATATACTCGCTCGCCGCGGGCATGGACGACATAGTGGATTACATAGAGGAGATAGCCGACACGGCCAACCTCTACGACATCGGCGAGATCACACCCCCCGCCCGGGAACTGGCGGATCTCCTCGTCCAGGCCGCATCCCAGCTCGAGGAGGCGACGAAGAAGCTCGGTTCGGGCAAGCCCTACAAGGATCACATAATCGAGGTGCACAGGCTGGAGGACGTGGGAGACGCGGTCTCCCGGCGCGCGATAGCCGAACTCTTCGGGGGGAGCTACAGGACGCTGGAGGTGCTCAAGCTGAAGGATCTCTACGGATTGCTGGAGGATGCGCTCGACCGCTGCGAGGACGTGGCCAACGTACTCGAGGGGATCGCGATAAAGAATGCATGAGGCGCAGGTCGTTCTGCTGCTCTTCACGCTGGCAACCGCCCTCGGCTTCGACTTCACCAACGGCTTCCACGACACCGCCAACGCCATCGCCACGACGGTCGGCACCCGGGCACTACCGCCCTATGTCGCGGTCCTTTTCTCGGCCGCGCTCAACCTGATCGGGGCGGTCGTCGCGACCCAGCTGTTGCACGCCACGGTCGCCAACACGATCGGCAGTCTGGTTGGACCTTCGGGGGGTGTCGGGCTCGCGGAGATCATAGCCGTCCTGTTCGGGGCGATAGCGTGGAACCTGATCACCTGGAGGGCCGGTCTGCCATCCAGCTCCTCGCACGCGTTGATCGGTGCGCTCATCGGGATGGGCATCGCGGCCTACGGGGCGGGCGCGGTGGCCTGGGACGAGGTCTACCCGGTGTTCGTCGCGCTCGTCGCCTCCCCGGTGATCGGGCTCGTCGCGGCGTACATAGCCACCGTCGTGCTGCTCAACGTCTTCCGAAGGGCCCGCCCGAGCCGCGCCAACGACGCCTTCCGCAAGCTCCAGATCCTCTCCAGCGCTTTCGTCTCCTTCAGCCACGGGGCGAACGACGCCCAGAAGACCATGGCGATCATAACGCTGGCGCTGCTCAGTTCCGGCTTCATAGGCAGCTTCGCGGTGCCCCTGTGGGTCGTTCTGGCCTCCGCGCTCGCGATCGCGCTCGGCACCTGGGCCGGCGGGTGGAGGATCATCCGCACGCTCGGCAGCAGGATCATCCAGATGGAGCCGGTCCACGGCTTCGCGGCCCAGACGGTCGGAGCCCTGGTGATCCAGGCGGCCACCTCCTGGGGCTTTCCGGTCAGCACGACGCACGTGATCTCCGGCTCGGTGATGGGGGCAGGTGCGACGAAGAGGTTCAGCGCGGTGCGCTGGGGGGTGGCCTGGCGGATAGTGTGGGCCTGGATCCTCACGGTACCAGCCTCCGCGGCGCTCGCGGCGCTGGCGACGCTTTTCGCCCAAACCGAGTGGTACGCGAGTGCCGTCCTGGTCCTCCTGCTCGCGGCCGCTGCGGTCTACTACTTCGTCCTGCGCACCCGCCGCCGCAAGGCCAAAGGCACGCTCTAGCGCGTCCAGCCTTCGAGGAGCACCCCGGCCCACCGGCCGACGGCCGGCTCCCACATGAGCGTGTAGTGGTTGGTGTCCTCCAGGAGGATCGACCCTCTCACGTCGAACGAGTCCTCCATCCGACGCCGCACGTTCTCGGAGATGAGCGGCGCGCTCCCCGGGAAGAACCCCTCCGCGGCGCGCACCAGCGCGACCGGGCACGAGATGCGGCCCATCTCCGCGGTGGTCAACGCCGAGCGGGCGACGTCCTCCGCATCCTCCGTACAGGCCACTAAAGAGGCCTTGGGCCGGTAGCCACCTTCGACCTCCTCCAGGTCGTAGCGGTAGTAATCGGCGAGTTCAGGCGTCAGATCCCGCATCGTCACCCCCTCTTCCGGATACCAGAAACGGAGGTAATCGTCGGGGCTCTCGAAGGTCATCCGGAGCCGGCTGAAGGAGCGGGCGAGCCCCTCGGAGACCCCGCCGGAGAGCTCTTCCCGCCCCTCCACCCGCGGCCAGCCGCCGTCGAGAAGCACGAGCGCCCGCACCCGTTCGGGGTGCGAGAGCGCCACCCTCTGCGCGACGAACGCCCCCATCGAATGTCCGGCGAGCGTGGCCCGCTCCAGGCCGAAATGGTCTAGCACCCGCACCACGTCGCGCGCGTGGGCCTCGAGCCCGTAGGAGCCGGGGCCGGGCTTCTCCGAGTCCCCCCGGCCCCGCAGGTCAACCCCGATGAGCGGCCGCCCGCCGGCAAGACGCCTCGCGAGCGCGTTGAACGAGCGGTGCTGGGAGCTGATCCCGTGCAGGCAAACCACCGGCTCGTCCCCTCTGCCGGACCACCAGACGGCGAGCCCGACCTCCCCGTCTACCAGCTCTCTCCGCCAGAGATCAGACAAGATCCGCCTCCCTCCCGTACGCCTGAGCACGCCCGCATCCCTTCACCTCATAGCAGTTCATCGACCCGACGCCTTGCGCCAGACCAGCTCCGCCGTCGCCAAATCCTCCACCGCGAGCCCCACCGACTTGAACAGCGTGATCTCCTCTTCCGACCGCCGGCCGGGCTTCACCCCGGCGACGACCTCCCCGATCTCGGCGAAGATCTCCCCGGCGGCCCTCACGTCTCCCGCCTCCTTCATCGCGGCCTCCCGGGAATCCACGTAGAGGATAGCCCTCCGCAGCACCCCGTCGTCGAGTTCCCGCCACTCGGGGCGGGGTGCGCCGACCGCGTTCACGTGCGCTCCCGGTGAGAGCCATTCCCCGAAGAGCACGGGATCGGGCGAAGTCGTCGCCGTTACCACAACATCCGCCCCCCGCACCGCCTCCTCCGCTGAGGCTGTCGCGATCGCCCCGTGCTCCTCGGCGAACGCCCTGGCCCGGCGCGGGCTCCACACCCTCACCTCCCGGAAATCCCGCACCAGTCCGAGCGCCTCCAGGTGGCTGCGTGCCTGCGCGCCGGCCCCGAGGATCGCGAGCACAGCTGCATCACGCCGGGCGAGGTACTCCGTGGCTACTGCAGAGACCGCCGCGGTACGCACCTCGGTTATGAGCCGCCCGTCCATGCTCACCAGCGGCTCACCGGTCTCGGGCCTGAAGAGCAGGATCTCGGCGTGGTGGGTCGGAACCCCCTCGTTGTGCGGGTAGAGCGAGACCAGCTTGGCCCCGAGCGCGCTACCGGTGTACGCGGGCATGACGCCGAGAAAGCCCCGGTAATCTAAGACCGGGACCATGACGCGCCCGGGCTGTACCACCCTGCCGCCCGAGAAGTCCGCGAGGGCGTGCTCCATCGCGGAGATCACCTCTTCCATGCTCAGGAAACGCCCGACACCCGCCTCGTCGAGCCTCAGCAACGGAGTTCCCTCTCCCAGGTCTCCACCATGTGTTCATGATGCCACCCTTTCGTACCGGCTGCACCCCGAGGACCGGGCGCGTGGCAATCCACGCCGCTAAACTTCCTTCCATACTGGAGACCACACGAGGAGGAGAGACGTTGCAGGACAACACGCCGCTTCTGGAAGGCGTTCGTTCGAAAACCGTGCAGACCTCCCGCCTCCGCACGCACCTGCTGGAGAGCGGCCCCGAAGAGGGGATACCGGTGCTCATGATCCACGGGAACGTCTCCTCCTCGCGCTTCTTCGAGGAGACGCTCGCGGCCTTCCCGCAGGGTTTCCGTGGCCTCGCCCCCGACCTCAGGGGCTTCGGCGATTCCGAGGTCGCCCCCGTGGACGCCACCCGCGGCCTCAGGGACTTCTCCGATGACCTCTTCGCGCTGGTCGAGTCACTCGGGCTCCAGGGAACGCGGCTGCACCTCGCCGGCTGGTCCATGGGAGGTGCGATCGCGCTGCAATACACCATGGACCACCCGCAGAAGGTCGCCTCGATCACGCTCATAGACCCCATGTCACCCTACGGTTTCGGGGGAACGAAAGACGAGGGCGGCACCCCCTGCTGGCCGGACTTCGCCGGCTCCGGAGGCGGGACCGCCAACCCGGAGTTCGTCCGCCGTCTCTCGGAGGGCGATCGCACGGACGAGGACGCAAACTCTCCGCGCAACGTGATGCGGCAGTTCTACTTCAAGCCTCCCTTCGAGCCGGAACGGGAAGAGGTCTACCTCTCCTCGATGCTCTCCACCGCGACCGGTGAGGACAACTACCCCGGCGACCTCACCACCTCCCCCAACTGGCCCGGTCTCGCCCCCGGCAGGCGCGGCGTCAACAACGCAATCTCCCCCAGGTACTGCAACCTCTCCGGTTTCGCCGGGATCGAACCGAAACCGCCCGTGCTCTGGGTGCGGGGCGCAGACGATGTGATCGTCTCCGACGAATCGCTATTAGATTTCGGGACCCTCGGACGACTCGGGGCCGTCCCGGACTGGCCGGGTGAGGAAGTCTACCCCCCGCAGCCGATGGTCTCGCAGATGCGGGTCCTGCTCGAGAACTACGCCGCCGTGGGCGGCTCATTCCGGGAAGAGGTCATCGAGGACTGCGGCCACTCCCCGCACGTCGAGAAGCCGGACGTCTTCCGCAACCTCTTCTTCGGCTTCCTCTCATGACGATGGAGATCAGGGCGCTCGCCTTCGACGTCTTCGGGACCGTGGTCGACTGGCGTTCCTCGATCATCCGGGAGGGCGAGGAGCTGAGCAGAAAGAAGGATCTCGCCGTGGATTGGGCCGCCTTCGCCGACGCCTGGCGCGCCGGCTACCGGCCCTCACTGGAGCGGGTGCGGCGAGGTGAGATCCCATGGAAGAAACTCGACGCCCTGCACCGCGCCTCGCTCGAAGAGCTCGTGGAGAGGTTCGGGATCGAAGGTTTGGACGAGGCCGAGAAGGACCATCTGAACAAAGTCTGGCACCGGCTCGACCCCTGGCCGGACGTTCCGGAGGGTCTCGCGCGCCTGCGGGAAAGACACATACTTGCCACCCTCTCCAACGGCAACGTCTCGCTGTTGGTCGAGATGGCGAAGCGGTCCTCCCTCCCGTGGGACCTCATCCTCTCGGCCGAGCTCGTCCGGCGCTACAAGCCGGACCCGGAGGTCTACCTGATGGTCCCCCGGCTGCTCGACCTGGAGCCGCAGGAGGTGATGATGGTCGCCGCCCACCCCGACGACCTGCGCGCCGCCGCAGACGTCGGGCTCGCCACCGCGCTGGTGCGGCGGCCGCTGGAGTTCGGGCCCGGCAGGAGCTTCCGGATACCGGAGTCCGGCTTCGACCTCGTCGCGGGAGACTTCGTCGAGCTGGCGCGAAGGCTCTCTGGCCAGAGGGACTAACGCAGGACCCCGGCGTAGAGGCGCTCCCAGGCCTCCATCTCCGGGGTGAAGTAGCGCACGCGGGTCTTCTTGTACTCGCGGGTCGAGTAGAGCGAGTCGTACTCGGTGATGCCGCTCTCCTCGGACATCGCTTTCAGCACCGCCTCGCACTCCTCCTTCGAGCGGCCGTGGACCATCGAGAAGATCGAGTACGGCCAGTCCTCGTAGACGGGCCGCTCGTAACAGTGCGAGACCGCCTGATAGCCGGCGAACATCGCCCCCACCTCGTCCACCCGCTCCCTGGGCACCTTCCAGACCCCCATCGCATTCGCCCGGAAGCCGGCCTTGCGGTGGTAGAGCACGGCCGCGAAGCGCCGCATGATCCTGCGCGATCTGAGATCCTGCGCCCGCTCGATCAGCTCGGCAGCGTCCATCCCTGCCTGCTCGGCCCACAGGTCGAAGGGCCTGGGGGTCAGCGGCAGGTCCTCCTGCAGGATGCGGATCGCTGCCTTGTCCTCCTCGGTTATGTTGCGGTCAGCCGCCTGACGGTCGCCCTCGCCGTACGCCGGGGTCTCCTTGCGGGGCGTGGCGCCCTCCTTCATGTCCAGCGTCACCCCGATCTTGAACAGCTTCAGGGTGGGAAGGATGCGGGTCTTCTCTGCTCCGCTGATCCTGTGCAGAACCTCCACTGTACCCTCCAGCCCGAGCCTGGAGTCCGGCGGCACCGCGACCGTGTACCAGAGGTTGAACTCGTTGTCCCTCTCGTAGTTGTGCGAGACACCGGGGTGGGAGTTTATGGCCTTCGCCCCCTCCCGCAGGTGTTCCGGGGGTATCCTGGAGGCCACCAGGCTCGAGTCATAGCCCAGCACACGGGTGTCGAAGATGGCGCTTATCTGTCTTATGACCCTCGTTCTCTTCAGGGCTTCTATACGCCGGATCACGTCGTGATCTGACAGCCCGAGCCCGGCTCCCAGCTCCGCGAAAGGTTCCCTCACCAGCGGCAGGTCACGCTGGAGGAGGTTGAGAATCTCTTTGTCTGCCGTATCCATCATGCGAGACGTCGTGCTTATCAAGGCTGCAGATCCCTCTCAAAAACGTTTCTCCCTTTGCAAACAGATAATATCAGCCCGCACTCGGGCAATACCAGTAAAATTTTTACCCCGCCTCTAGCCTCGCCGGGCCTCCAGCGCCTTCAGGTACTCGGCGTGGACTGCCTGGATGTCCTTCCAGACCAGGCGTTTGGTCTGCTTGAGCTCTTCCCCGTGCTGGCGCAGGACGTAGGCCGGGTGAAAGGTCGCCATCGCCTTCGCTCCGAAGGCCTCGTACCAGCGCCCGCGGTCGCGGGTGATCCTGAAGTCCCTGTCTATTATCGTCTTGGCCGCGGGCCCACCGAGACAAAGTATGATATCCGGCTTTATAGCTTCGATCTGGGCTCGCAGGTAGGGGTTGCAGGCGTTTATCTCCGCGGTCCGGGGTTGCCGGTTTCTCACCCGCCCGTTCTCCTCGATGGCGGCGCGGCACTTCACTATGTTGGTCAGGTAAACGTCGTCGCGGGTCAGATTGACAGCGGCGAGTATGTCGTCGAGCAGCTTTCCGGCCCTGCCGACGAAGGGCAGACCCGTGGCATCCTCATTCTCCCCAGGCCCCTCGCCGACGAGCATCAGAGGCGAGTAGGGGTCACCACTACCGAAGACGGTGTTGGTGCGTGTGCTCGCGAGGTCGCACTTGGTACACACCGAGACCTGGCGCGCCAGCTCGGCGAGTCTTCCCTCGCGGTCCTCCCCTCCCTCCAGGGTGTCGAACAGGCTATCCAAGATCCCTCCAGCACCTAGGTTCTCTCTGCTCCACAATCTCCGGCCCCACACATTCTACATGTCCGCGTGGAGGGGGCTTCTAGAGGCTGGCGTACAGGCAGACCGGCCCCCCATCTTCTCCACCCGGCGGCCGGGCGGTGACGTCGATGGCGCGGCGCTTCTACGGGGACCGGCATCTCCCCTGTCATCCGTCTGGTGCCATCCCAGCTGGCATGCATCGTGCCGAGGGAGACGGCTCGACCTCCCTCTCTGATGGGTCAGACCCGGTGGGCCAACTTCTGAGGCAGGCTCGGCACGTTGTATACGTCAAGCACCACATCTCCGTTCGCAGCGTCGATCACGAGCGTGTCGGCGGACGAGATGCCCCGCGTGATGCTGGGTCTGGTGCAATCGCGCCTCCAGAGCCGCCGGCTCTCCTGGTAGAGTCCGTAATATGCCCAGCCGAGCCCCACCAGAACGGCGAAGGCGGCGAGCGCGGCCCGAGGTCTATCATCCCCGGCCTGTTCCTCACCTCCGGAACTGCGGGCGAAAACGCGCTCCCTGACATGCTTCGGCGGCTCGACAGGGGCGACGGGGAAGGACAGGAAGCCGAGCCTGCCCGCAGCCTCCCCCAGCCCGGCCCGGCATTCCCGGCAGACCGCCAGGGGGGACCTCACGCCGGGTGAACCCCGCTCTCCGGCCGGCTCAATCCTCCTCTTCCTCGTCCTCCTCCAGGCTCACGACCGGCGTACCGAGAGAGAGCCCCTGGCTCTCGATCAGACGCCGCTCGGAGGTGTACGCCTGGACCATCATGACCAGCTCCAGCCGGTCGCGGTCGAGGGGCATGTTCCCTTCTTGCTCCTGCCTGACGAGCTCCTCGCCCTTCACCTCGAGGGTGCTCTCGAGCTCGCCGATCTTCTTGCGCATCTTGAGCCTGCCGCCGGGGGTAAGGCGCAGGAAGAGCCGGTTCTCCGGCCCGCGCACGGGGTAGACCCAGGCACTCCTGAGCCAGGACTGCAGTATCTCGTTCCTCATCTCTTCTTTGCTCTTGAGTTCCATGGAGATACGATTCTCCTCCAGTAGGGATCATTCACTCACCAAACTCTAACCCCTGGCGGCCACAAACTCTACCAGGAGCTTATCTCAGTAGGTGGGCTGGGGCAGGACCTTCGGTGTCGCGTAGACGGTAACCGTCGAACCCTCTGGCGCCCTGGTTCCAATCGCCGGACGCGTCGCCCAGGTGACCCCGCGGTTGGCGAATCGGGAGTGCTGCTCGTAGACGAAGCGCACCCTGAACCCCCGCTCCTCCAGAACCCTCTGCGCGGCGTAGTCGAAGTACGCCCGTACATCGGGGATGACCGCGTAGGAGGTCTGCGACCTTCCCGAGGCAGGCCTCTTCCGGTCTGTCGTGGTATGCCCGGAGGATGCTTTCTCCTGATGTACGTCCGAGGCCCGCTTCTCCTGCGTGGGGTGCCCGGCGGCCGCGGCTGCGCGGTGCGTGCCGGAGACCGGCTGGATGAGGTTCGCAGCCAGGGAGACCCCACCACCGAAGACCACCAGCACGGCCAGCGAGGCGGCGGCGAGCATCCGCCTCCCGCGCAGGATCTGGTGACGCACCCCGCCGGGACGCTCTTCTTCGAGATCTCGCAGCATCTGCTCGGCCGAGGCGTACCGGTCCGACGGGTCTTTGGAGAGGGCTTTGAGGATCACGGCCTCCATGTGGGCGGAGATCTTTCTGTTCATCTGCCGGGGCGGCCGGGGGGGCTTGCGGAGCTGATCCCGCATGATCTTCTTGAGGCTGCCGTTGAACGGGGGACGCCCCACCAGGCAGTGGTACAGAAGCACCCCCACCGCATAGATATCGCTGCGGGGGGTCGCCTCCTCGCCCCGCAGCTGCTCCGGGGACATGTAGCGGGCGCTGCCGACTATCTCACCGCTCTCCGCTCCCTCTTCTTCGAGCATGCGCGCGATGCCGAAGTCGGCGACCTTCACCCGGCCGTCCCAGGTCGAGAGCACGTTCTGCGGCTTTATGTCCCGGTGGATAATGCCCCGGGCGTGGGCGTAGGAGAGAGCCCGGAGCACCTGCACTGCTATGTTCTTCGCGTGCTGCTCGCTCAGACGACCGCGCCGCTCTATCAGCTTCCCCACGTCGTTGCCGTCGACGTACTCGGCGACGATGAAGGGCAGCTGTCCGTCCCGGTAGATGTCGTAGATGCGCACGATGTTCTCATGGTCGAGGGAAGCCATCGCCCTCGCCTCCTGACGGAAGCGCACCCTGAAGGTCGCATCCTCGGCGTAGGCCTCGCGCAGCGTCTTGAGCGCGACCAGGCGGCCGAGCACGGTGTCCTCCGCCCGGTAGACTACGGCCATACCACCGGACCCGAGCGTGCTCTGGACCCTGTAGCGCCCCACGAGGGCGCTTTCGAGCCCGTCATCTAGCGCTTTACCGCCTCCTGACATCCATCCTCCCTGGGGGCACATTATATACTCCGCCGGCAACGAGCACCGCCGCAGGATACCACCAGCCACCACAAAATGTAGGTGCTCGCAGGCCCCGTGAGGCGGGGCGCAGGAGTCAGCTCCGCTTCAGGTACCACTGGGCGTAGAGCGAACCGGTCCAAACCGGGTGCACCCTGAAACCGCCCACCTTCGGCGAGACGAAGTCGTACTCGACCGGGTAGTAGAGCGGGACTATGGGATCGTCGGAGAGGATCTGGCGCTGGATCTTCTGGTAGAGCGCGAGCCTCTTCCTGCGGTCGAGCATGTACTGCGCCCGCTCCAGCTCCCGGTCGACCTTCGGGTTGGAGTATCTGGAGTAGTTGTTGGCCGGGATCTGATCTGAGTTGAACAGGATGTCGAGGAAGTCCGAGGGATCCGGGTAGTCCTGATACCAGTTCGCGAGCCCGGCGTCGGTCTTCCCGGCCTTGGTCTGGCTGAGATACTCGCTGAAGGAGACGTTCCTTATGGTGGCGTCTATCCCGATGTCCGAGAGGTTCTGCTGAATCACCTGCGAGATCTTGTCCCCATCGGGGTCTTTGGCGGTCCAGAAGTCGAGCGGCGTCCCTTTCTTGAAACCGGCATCCCGCAGCAGGCTGCGGGCCTTCTCCGGATCATAGGGGTATCCTTTTATGCTCCTGTCGTAGCCGGGCATGTTGGGCGGCAGGATCTGATCCGCCACCGTGGCCCGGCCGTTTATGACCTGAACGACGCGCTTCTTGTCTATGGCGTACTGCAGCGCCCGGCGCACCCTGGGATCGCTCCAGGGTTTCTTCTGGGTGTTGACGTAGAAGTACTCGAGCACGTTGAGCGTGCCGTGCTTTATGTAGTCCTTCCACTTGGGATTGTTCATCACCGCGGCAAAGTCCGAGGAGGGAATGCCTCCCCCGGCCACCTGAGAAGAGCCCTGCTCCACCCGCAGAAGGGCGACGTGCGGATCCACGCCGATGGCGAAGTCTATCTCGTCCAGCCTCGCCTCCGTGGTCTCGGGTCGACCCGAAGGGTTCTTGTAGTCGTCGTTCTTCTTGAGGACGAGCCTCGCCCCTCTCTTCCACTCGCCGAGCTTGAAGGGACCGTTGGCCACGACATGCCCGGCGAAGTCATCCCCGTACTTCTCGACGGCCTTCCGGGGCACCGCGGAGGCCGAAGGGACGCACATGGTCTGCAGGAAGACCTGATCCGGCTTCTCCAGGTCGAACTGCAGCCGGTACCTCGAGAGCACCTTTATCCCTTTTATGCCGCCCCTGGGCCTTTTCTGGTACGCTTTCGCCCCGACGATGTTGGTGTAGAACCCGGTCACAGGACTCTTGGTCTTGGGGTCCATTATGCGCTCTATGGCGTACTTGAACGCCGCCGCGTCGGTCGGCTCGTCGTCGACGAACTTTATCCCGGGCCGGATATCGAAGACGTACCTCCTGCCCCCGTTCTCGGGCCTGGGGACCTCCTTCGCCGCCCAGGGCACGAAACCCTTCCCGCTCTGATCATAGGTTATGGGCGTGAGGAACATCGCGTGGATGAGCGGCCAGCTCACGAAATCGTAGGCGAGCGCCGGGTCGAGCGTCGGGGGATCGCTGTCCAGACTCGTCCTGATGGTCCCCCCGCTCTTTGCCTGGCCCCCCTGGTCGCTACCGCCACAACCCGAAGCCCCGAACAGCACCGCACCGGCGAGACCCAGCCCTCCGGCCCTGAGAAAGCTCCTGCGGTCCATCAAACCCTGGGGCCCTTCGCCGCTCGCTCCCATCTCTCCTCCCCGCACGCGTTCTCCGGACGATACCCGGAAGCATACAACAGGCTTCCGCGTTTTGGAACCGCTACAGCCTAGGAGATAGTGCCGGTGCCCTCGAACCAGGACCTCCCCCGCCCCAGAATGGGCTCCAGAAAGACCTCACGCCCGATACAGGAGACCCTGAGCGCCTCCTCCACCTGGAGATCAGACGGAGGATCCAGAGCCACCACGCCACACCCCCTGCACGGCCCGAAGAGCACCGAGATGAGCTCCCCCGCACCCGTCCTGCGCGCCCGCCATCCCGTCTCCCCACAACGCCCGGCGAAACCAGCAGCATCTCCCTCCGAGCTGAACACCGGCAGTACCACCTCACCACCGCCCAACACCCTGGTGAAGACCTCCATCCGACCGGGCAGATACCTCACAACGATCCAGTAGTATGGCATGCGTACTTGGTGCCGGCCTCCGGCCGGCCTCAGCGTACGGGTCGTCTCTCCCATCCGCACCGCCTTCCTCTTCTGCCGCACCCGACGAAGCAAGTTCATGTTATCTCCACCGGCTTCCTCACGCAGCGTGTCCGGCGACTTCTTAACAGAGAGTTAATTCCCGGTAACAACCGTGCACATATTCGCAAAGTAACGTCCTGTAAGCGGTGGTCCTGTTAAAGCTTGTTGCTTTGGAGCCTGCATCTGATGTATATTGGCGCCCGATTGTGGCGAACCTGGAGGGGAGGATGGGCTTTTCCAGGCAGTATCAGGGTGCACCTGAGTTTTGCGAGCGTCTCTTCGGGCGCAGGGAATTTCTGAAGCTGGGGTCAACTTTTACCGTGGGAGCGCTCCTGGTGGGGGCATTGCCCGGAAAGGGCGAGGCACAGACGGCGGCCCTCTCGGGGATCGAGGAAGAATTCACCCGGGCGGCGGCCAGATATCGCCTGCCGGTCGAGCTGCTTTTGGCGATGGGCTACGTCAACACCCGCTGGGAGATGCCCCCTCCTGCCGCGAACGGCTACCGGGAGGGAGACCCGGACGCGCGCGGCGTCTACGGCATCATGGCGCTCGTGCAGAACCCCTCGGCCGACACACTGGGCGCGGCCTCCAGGCTCACCGGGCTCTCCCGGCAGAGCCTCGTCTCGGACCGCTTCTCCAACATCCTCGGCGGGGCGGCCCTGCTCGCCTCCTCCCAGGGCAGCGCGAGGCCCGTGACCCTCGCCGGCTGGTACGGGGCGGTCGCCGGCAACGGCGGAGGCGGGATAAGTTACAGCGCCACGGCGGGCGTGGGCGGCGGGGAGCTCTACGCTGCGCAGGTCTTCGGGACGCTACAGAGTGGGGCTTCGAAGGTAATCAGCACCGGAGAGAGTGTGACCCTCGAGCCCCAGGAGGTCTCCTAGTGGCGGCCGACTACCCCTACGCAGGCTACTACCCGGCGAGCACGGCGAACTACACCCCCGCAAACCGCCCCACCGACTACTCAATAGACAGGGTCATAATCCACGTCACCCAGGGCTCCTGGTCGGCCACGATAAACTGGTTCGAAAACCCCGCAGCCCAGTCCTCGGCCCACTACGTGGTGCGCTCCTCCGACGGCTACATAGGACAGTCGGTTCTCGAGAAGGACATCGCCTGGCACGCGGGCAACTGGTACTACAACGAGCACTCGGTAGGGATAGAGCACGAGGGCTACATAGACGACCCTTCGTGGTTCACGGATGCGATGTACCGCTCTTCGGCGAGGCTGACGGCGTATCTGTGCGAGAAGTACAGGATAGCGGTAGACCGCGAGCACATAATCGGGCATGATGAGGTACCGGACCCGAACAACCCTGGTGAGTATGGAGGGGCCGACCATCACAAGGACCCCGGTCCCTACTGGAACTGGGACCTCTACATGAGCTACGTCGCACAGTACGCGGGCTCGGTAGCGTCCGGCGGCGGGAACGGCGGCATAAACTACAAGCGCGTGATAGACAACGCGGACGACACCACCTCCGGCCGCTTCAGCGCCTCGGGCAACTGGCGCTGGAGCTCGTGGAACCCCGAGCGCTACTACTGGAACTACCGCTTCACGACGCCGAAGGCGGTGAGCGACACCGCGAAGTATCGCTTCGATCTTCCCCAGAGCGGAAGCTACGACGTCTACGCCTGGTGGCCGGCCAACCGCGGCTACAACAACTCGGTTCCCATCGGGGTCCTCACCACCTCCGGCTGGAGGTGGGTGCGGGTGAACCAGCGCAGGAACGGCGGCCGCTGGAATCACATCGGCACCTTCGAGATGCCGGCCGGCGATCAGTGGAACGTGCTCGTCTCCCGCTGGACGGCGGGCAAAGGGTACATCATCGCCGACGCGATCAAGATAGTGGGCAGGTAGAGGGGACGGCCCGGGTGTCGGCCGTCCCCTCCGTAGAGGCTCCTCCGCCGGCTAGAACCGGTAGGCCTTCGTGTCGGCGTGGGCGACTATGATCTCGGTCCCGACCGGGATCCCGAGGAGGTTCTGGGTCGTCACGTAGACGTGCAACCCGTTGACCTGTGTCCTCGCCGTCGAGGTCGGTTTCGGGATGATCTGCTGGTTTATCACCACGTAGCCGATCCCCGGGAGGGATATTCTGGTGTTGGGGCGGACGTTTATGGGAAGCGGGACATTGAGCACCTTGAGGTTCGCGAACTGTGTGCCCGCCGTCGAGCTCGTGCGCACGCCGTTTCTGTAGGTATCCTGCGCCGCGGCGGTTATCGTGTCGGCCTTGATGAGCCCGCCGAGCAGATCGACCCCGGCAACCCGCGCGCTCGTCTTCGCGACGCCGCCGCTCACGAGCTGCCGGCCGTAGGCCGTGGTATCCCCGGCCCCGAGGGAGAGGATGCCATCGATACCGACGTCACTTATGTTGTTGCGCTTGACTTTGCCGCCAGTACCCTCGCACCCGACGAAGATGAAGGCCGCCCGCCCCACCTCGTTGGCGAGCAGCGGGCTACTGGTCTTCGCGTAAGCGGTGTAGGCCTGCCCGCCGAGGTTGGCCTTGGGCTGGGTGCGCGAGAAACCGCTCGCGGCGTGTCCGACGACTATCCTGGCCCCAACCGGCAGTCCAAAAGAATTGTTCTGCGTGACCACCACGGTGATCATGTCCACCGAGATACGGCCGGTCTGCCTGCCGTTGCCACCTTTCTGAACGTGCTTGAGCTCGACGTAGCCTATGCCGGGCAGGTTGAGCTTGGAATTGGGCGACACGTTGGCCTTCACCGGCTTCCCGGCTATCTTGAGGTTGACGAGGCTGGAGCCGTTCGTGTTGCTCGTTATCCTCTTCGTGTTTGCGGAGGTGTTCGCAACGGCCTTTATCGCGTCGGCCTTGACGAGCCCGTTGAGCAGGCTCACCCCGGTGATGGTGGAGGTGTTGTGGACCGCGGCGGAGGTCGCGCTCTTCTTGGTGTAGACCGTGCTGCGGGTTACGCTGGCGCTGAGCACCCTGCCGTTCGCAGGGGCCTTGACGCTGTCGACGGTGTTGGAGAGCGTCTTCCCGTTGGTGCCGTTGCACGGACAGGGGATGAAAGCCGAACGTCCGAGAGAAGCTGCCACAGGTCCCGCCACGGCATTAGCGTAGGTAGCGTAGGCGTTGCCCTGGAAGGACCCCTTGATCGGGGCCTCCGCACCGGCCCGTCCCACCGTCATGACTAGCGCAAAGACGCTCAGAAGAACGCCGGCGACGAAAAGCGCCATGAGCCTCAGGGGAGCACCCCTAGAGGCGTGAGGCCCGGCCTCACGTACCGCGACACGTTCGATGGATCTCTTCAAGAGAGACTCCTCCTTCCCAAGAATGTTGATGTCAGAGCCCGGATGCAGGTTGAGCATCTTATCTCAATACCTCGATCACCTTCCTTTCCAGGACACTTTAGTTTCAACACCCTGTGTTTAGATTTATCGACCGCACACGGCACAATATTTAGGTCCTGGCGGTCTTTTTTACAAAGAAGCGCGGGGAGCGATCCTGCTCCCCGCGCTGGAGGTTCTCCAGCAGAAGCTCAGTTCGCCCCGGCGTCCCAGCGGAAGAAGCGAACGGCGAGGATGAGGCCCAGGAGGGCGGTGGCGAGCAGAGCAGCCGCGTCGGTCCAGAGGTGGGTGAACGGTGTACCGTAGACCATCGCCTGGCGCAACCCATCCGCCAGGTAGGAGAGCGGCAGAGCCTTCGATACCTCCTGCATCCACTGTGGGGCCTGGTTGATCGGGAAGAAGATCCCGGTCAGGAAGAGCATGGGGAAGGTGATCAGGTTACCCAGTGTGTTCGCGCTTTCGACCTTGCGCGAGATTCCCGCGACGAAAAACCCTATGGCCAGAAAGGCGAGCGCCCCAAGAAGCGAGAATACGGCGACACCCGTGGCGACCGAGACGATATCACCGCCCACGCGGAGGTCGAAGAGCGCCCGGGCCATACCGAGCAGGATCCCGACCTGGCAGAGCACCACGATGAGGTTGGAAACGATCCTGGCCCCGATGAAGCTCACGAGCGGGAAGGGCGTCATCCGGATGCGCCTGAGCACCCCCCGCTCGCGCAGGGCCACGAAAGCCGCCGAGAGGCCGAGGATCCCGTTTTGCATGATGCTCATCGCGACGAAGCCGGGCACCAGGTAGTCGATGGTGCTCAGGTGGTGGCTCTGCACCCCGCGCGTGTCCAGGGAGATCAGCCGCGGCCCCCGTTCCGGGCCCTGGTTGAACCGGTCGGCTATCTGCTGGAGAGCCGCCGAGACCGCCTGCGAGGTGGAGACTCTGGATCGGTCCACATAGGAGGTCACGTGTAGCGGGCGGCCGGGCGAGGCGCGCTCCGGGAAGACCAGGACTGCGTCCACGTCCCCCTGCTCGAGCTTCTTGAGCTCGGCCTCACGGTCCCCCGAACGCTGGACCTTGAAGAAACTCGACTTCTGCATCGCCTTCGTCATCTGGGCGGCGACAGGTGTCGAGTTGCCGTTCACCACGCCCACGGAGACGGTGATGTCCGAATTATTCTTGAAGAGAAAACCGAAAAGCAGAATGAAGAGTGCCGGGAAGGCCAGAAGCCAGAAAAGAGCGGTGCGGTTGCGCACCTGCATCTTGAGGTTGGCCCTGACCATCGACAGGAAAGCTCTCATTACTCCCTGAGGCTCCTTCCCGTGTAGGAGATGAACACGTCCTCGAGGTTCGCGCTCTGCACCGAGAGGTTGCGCAGCCTGACGCCCCTCTCGGAGGCGAGCCGCATCAGGGCGGTGATGGTGTCCTGGGCGTCGGACGTCTGCAGCCGCACATCGGTCCCTTCGTGCTCAACACCGCGCACCCCCGGCAGCCGCTCGAGCTCCCCGTCCAGCAAGCCGTCCACCGTCACCAGAACGGTGGCGTCCACATCCAGCGAACGGATCAGGGAGAGGGGGGTATCACAGACGAGCACCCGACCGTGGTCCATCACCGCGACCCGGTCGCACAGCTCCTCGGCCTCCTCCATGTAGTGGGTGGTCAGCACCACCGTGCGGCCTTCGGAGCGGATCTTTCGCACCAGATCCCACATGTTGCGCCGGGCCTGCGGGTCGAGCCCTGTGGTCGGCTCGTCCAGGAAGACAACCCGCGGGTCGTTGATCAGCGCGAGCGCCATCGAGAGCCGCTGCCGCTGGCCGCCGGAGAGCTGGTCCACGCGTGAATCCTTCTTCTCGGTGAGCGAGACCATCTTCAAGAGGCGCCAGACGTTCTCCCTGGAGCCATCGACCCCGTAGAGGTCTGCGAATAGCGAGAGCGTCTCCTCGACCGAGAGGTAGTCGAAGAGCGCGGTCGTCTGCAGCTGCACCCCGATGATCTCCTTGAGCCGCCCGGACTCCCTGACCGCATCATACCCCGCAACCTCTATACTCCCGGCGTCGGGCTTTCTCAGGCCCTCGATCATCTCCAGCGTCGTCGTCTTGCCCGCGCCGTTGGGCCCGAGGATGCCGAAGATCTCCCCCCGGTAGACGGTGAGGTCCACCCCATCGACGGCGACGACCTGCCCGTAGCTCTTGCGCAGGCCCTCCACCTGGATGACGGCCTCCGGGGGGCTGCCCGTTCCAGGCCCCGTTCCTGCAGACTCCGGCATACTCAATCCAAACCTCCCAACTCTCGAACCTTACGCCCGAATGTTAGGGTCGGAACCGCCAGGCATCATCGGACGAAAGGAGGATCGTGGGAGGAAAACCACCTCCCCCGGGAGTCATGTGACCCCGCGGGAGGCGCGGCGTCCAAGCAGCCCGGGCCGCGCGACGAACAGCAGAATCAGGGTGAACTCTGCCACGGTGGTACTGAAAAAGGATGCGGCGATGGCGAGCGCGAAGACTGCGATCATCGCCAGCATGCGGTGGCTGTACTGGCGGCGGAAGGAGCGTGGGTCCACGCCCGGCTCCATCAGGTGCGGGTTCCGTGCGGCGTGCAGCCCCAGCCAGGAAAGGGTGAATGTCGCGAGCATGAGGTGCACCGCGTAGACGACGAACGGGAGCTGCAGGTCCCCGTACCCGCCTATCAGGGACGAAGAGAACGGCATCAGCACGATCCACATCAAGAACAAGAAGTTGATCCTGAGCAGCCCGCCGTCGTAGGCCCTTATGCAGTTGAAGATGCGGTGGTGGGCCATCCAGTAAGCCGCGATGACCCAGAAGCTGATCAGGAACGCGTACAGTCTGGGGAGCAGCCCGACCAGATGCCGCACAATCTCACCGGAGGCCAGATCCTGCGGCAGCCTCAGCTCGAGCGCGAGCAGCGTGATCGCGATGGCTATCACCGCGTCGCTGAAGTAGATCGTGCGTTCGATCTCGCGGCCGCGCTCGATCACCGCTCCCCCTTTTGTCCGGTTACACCGTACCCTGCCCGGCTCCGTGCGGCAGCACTGCAGCTCCTCATCCGGCACGTTCACCGCGGAACCGCAGCAGGATGCCCAGATAGTAGAAGACGTAATAGCCGACGAACGCGAACAAGAGGGCCGAGGTCAGCGGGCCGTAACCGTGGTTCGCCAACACGAACCCTCCCACGCCGGGCGAAGACCCGGCCCTCTTCACCTCGAAAATCCTGTACGCCAGCCGTCCCACGAACAGCGCGAAGACCACGAAACCCAGGTAGGGATTCGGTATGTAGAATCTTTCCCCGGGCCCACCCTCGAACCGCGTGAGCCGGAGCCCGAAAAACGCCAGCACGACCCCGAACGCGAGCCCGGCTGCGGCCCCCGCGATGTCCAGCGGGCTCCCGGCGATCCCCACGAACACCGCCACGCCGATGATGACGAAAAGCATGGCCCGGAAGACGAGACGTCCCGGTATGATCGGCTGTCGGCCCACCATCTTCCTGAACCTCCGGTACAACATGAACAGGAACAGCAGTACCGCGGCCGCGGGCCCCAGCCACCCGCTCATCCGGCCACACTTTTCACGGCACCTCGATCCAACCACGCTCCGCCGCGTAGAGCGCGGCCTGGGTGCGGTCCCGGAAGCCGAGCTTGCGAAGTATGCTCGAGATGTGGTTTTTCACAGTACCCTCGGTGATGTAGAGGGTGCGGGCGATCTCGCGGTTGGAGGCCCCGGAGGCGACGAGCCTGAGCACCTCCATCTCACGCTCGGAGAGAACCTCCGAGCCCCCGCGCTGCGCGGCGGGCCCGGCCAGACGCCCGATCTCTGAGATGACCTTGAGCGTGATCGGACCATCCAGCACCGCCTCGCCGCGGTGGACCTTCTTTATCGCCGCCGCGAGCTCTTCGGAGGGCGTGTCCTTCAGGATGTAGCCCCTGGCTCCGGCCCGCAGCCCCCTGAAGACGTACTCGTCATCGTCGAAGGTGGTCAGGATGATCGCAGCGACCTTTGGGTGTTCCCGCCCGAGGCGTTCTATGAGCTCTATCCCGTCCATCCGGGGCATCCTCACATCCACGAGCGCCACGTCCGGCCTGACGTCCGGGATGATCTCCAGAGCCTCCACCCCATCCGAAGCCTCGCCCACCACCCGAACGCCCTCCTCGAGCTCCAGGAGCGTTCTCAAGCCCTCGCGCATGAGGGCCTGATCCTCTACGATCATCACCCGTACCGGCCCGCTCACACCCTCACCCCCACCGGAAGCTCCACCTCGAGCCTGAAGCCGCCACCGGGTTCACCCACCGCCTTCATGACGCCGCCCGCACCCTCGACCCGCTCCCGCAGTCCCCTGAGCCCGAATCCTCCACCGGGCTGGCCGCCGACGCCCCGACCGTCGTCTTTCACCGAGAGCCGCACGGACTCTCCGCAGAGGTCCAGCCTCACGTCCACCCTGTCTGCATCCGCGTGCCTGAAGGCATTCGTGAGCCCCTCCTGCAACGCCCGGTAGAGGATCAACTCCGTCTCCGGCGCGAGCGGTCGCTTCTCCCCGGCCACCTCGAAGGATACTGCCACCCCCGAGTCGCGGAACTTCCGTACCAGATCGTCCAGCGCCCGTAACCCCACTCGGCGCTCCATCGCGAGCGGCTTGAGCGACCGCACCGCCCTCCGTGCCTCCGAGAGGGCCTCGCTCGCGGCATCCTTCGCGCGGGCCAAAGCCTCGGCCGCCCGACCGGGGTCACGGGAGAGGAGCTTGCCGGCCGCCTCGAGCTGAACATTGACCACGGTCAGGTGATGTCCGACGGAGTCGTGGATCTCACGCGCCATCCTGTTCCTCTCCTCAGAGATGGCCAGCTCCCGGTCCTGCTCGGCGTAGCGCTTGAGCTCCGCGTGCGCGGTCTCCAGCTCCGCCAGGAGCTCCTGGGCGCGAGCCTGTTTCCTCATGGCCTCGACCGCAAGCGTGCACATCCCGATGACGAACGCGAAAGTCCAGGAGAAAGAGGCCGCCTGCTCCAGCGCCCACAGCGGTCCCCTCCCAGGGTGGGCCCAGAAGACGTCCCCAGCTACGAGGAGCATGATGAACCCCGCGTATACCATCCCACGACCGAAACCGAACACGAAGACGCCGTTGGCCACGGCGACGCAGAAGAACCCCACCGAAAGCCCGAACCCTGTCATGTGGACTATCAGGAAGGAGAGGAGGGCGAAGGCCGGGATGGCAAGCAACCCCAGTACCCCCGCCTCGAACCGCCACCAGGGCATGACCTCCATAAGGACCGCGACTCCCACGAACGCTGCCGTCACGGGCAGTATCCCGAACTCCCGCTCCCCGAAGAGGTAGATCGCGTAGGTTGCCAGCACGTAAGAGAACCCCGCAACCCGCATCAGAACCACCCCACGCCGCCTCTCCAGGCTCATCCGCACGGTATGACCGCCGAGCAGGCACCAGATCAAGGCACCCGCATGGCCCCCGGTCTTTACGTCCTTCTGCACAGCAACTTCCTGCCGCTAGAGTTCTCCAGATCCAACGAAGGTATGCTACCGTCGCCGGCGCCCACGCGCATGTGTCGGAAGTCATGGAGAAGTCATATTACGCCTGGAGGAGGGGTGCCTCGAGGCATCCCTCCTCCAGTGATGGACGGGCTCCGGGCCGGCGGAGACTACCTGGTCGAGATGATTGCCTGCCAGGTCGCGGCATCGGTGTTACCCGTGACCGCAAGGCCGTGCTTCTTCTGGAAGTCCTTAACGTCCGCCCGGGTCTGATCCCCGTAGTAACCGGTCACGGGGAGATTGTAGCCGTACTGGTTGGCCAGCTCGTACTGCAGGGCCCTTACCGCCTGGTTCCTCGCCCCGTAACGCAGGGGCTTTATCAGCTTCTGCCAGGTTGCCCCGTCGATGACGCCGGTCACCTTCAGCCCCTCGACGCTCTGAAACTTCTGCACCGCTGCGCGGGTCTGTGTCCCGAAATATCCGTTGTTGGGGGTGAGATTCTGCGCCCCGTGGTAGAGCAACAGGTACTGGGCGGCAGCCACGTCGGTGTCCACGTCCCGGTAGGAATAGACCGGCCAGCACCCCTTTGGCTCACAGCCGACCTGCGGTCTCATCTGGGCCTGGGCCACGGCCGCAAGCGAGAGAACGAGCAGCCCGGCCACCACGGCCAGAAACGAGAGTCTCCTCATCACCTTCCAACACCTCCCTCTCGCGGGGCTATGATCTCCGGCCCCATACTCTCCCTGTTTTTTCATATTACCCGAGGCACATAACAGGACGGGCACAGCAGGGTAACACTCTGGCAACATCCGATCTGGCCCGACCCGGCAAAACGTGGCAAAATCCCGGGGGTGAGCATCGACCAGACTGCGGCGGGGCAACCGGATCCCCCCAGGCATTCCTCCTGGATGCGGGTTCCTGCACATACCCGGGAGATGCGCTGAGCCGCCCCGGGGAAAACGTGCGGCCGCGGAGGGACCTGGTGGAGCGAGCAACCCCCCTGCTCCCCCCGGGCAGTGAGATCAGGCAGGCCTTTATCTGCCAGAGCGCGCCAAACTTCGCCTTCTTCATAATCACCTACCTCACAGGACTCACCATGTTCTGGATCAGGTACCGCTGCGTTGCGGTGACCCCGGAAGCGATCTACGTACTCGAGAGCAGCAAGCTCTCCGGAGGAGCCAGGCCGCGGGCCCTGATCGGCACGATGCCGCGTCGCACCCGGCTCGGGCCGGTCTATGGCCGGTGGGCAACGGTCGAACTTCTCGGCAAACGGCACTGGGTGCACCGGCGCTTCCACGATCAGATCACCGCCGCCGATCGAGAGGCAGGCTTCACACAGCCGCCGCGGTGAGGAAGATGATCCGGCGGGAGATCCGCGGAACATCGGGATGCAAAGACCCCCTCGCGCCACTCCGGTTAGAGTAATATCGATGGAAGGCAGAGGGAAGGGACGTCCGGCAAAAGAGAATAGGCTCCTCACCTACCCTCTCGTACTCCTCATCCTCTCGGCCTTCGCCTCCTTCTTCGGCTACCAGCTACTCCTCTCGGTGATACCGCTCTACGCTGGCCGGATCGGCGGCGGCAACACGGGTGCGGGGCTCGCCACGGGGCTGTTCATGCTCTCGACGGTCCTGACGCAGATCCAGATGCCGCGCATCCTCCCCCGTCTGGGCTACCGGCTATCTCTGGTGTCCGGGCTGGTGTTTCTCGGGCTCCCGGCGCTCGCCTACCCCTCCACCGGAACCCTCCTCACCGTGCTGGTCGTCACGCTCACCAGGGGCATAGGTTTCGGGATCATCACCGTGCTCTTCTCCGCGCTCGTCGCCGAACTCGCCCCCGAGGACCGCCGCGGTGAGGCTATAGGCATACTCGGGATCTCCATCACGATCCCCACGATCTTCTGCAATTCCCTCGGTCTCTGGCTCGTCCACCACGCCGGCTACGCAGTGACCTTCGTTATCGGAGGTGCCGCCCCCCTCGCCGGTCTGTTCGCCGCGGCGGGGATCGGCGCACCCCCGCCGGGGCGGGATGACTCGGGCGGCTTTCTGGAAGGCCTCCGGCGCGGACCGCTCCTCGGGATCCTGCTGCTCTTTACAGCCTCCACCATGGCTCTCGGGGTCTTCTTCACCTTCCTGCCGCTCCACAACCCCGGCTCCGGGGTCTACTCGGCGACGGGAGCTCTCCTCGCGGAGGGAGCCTCCTCCACCCTCGCCCGATGGTGGGCGGGCAGGTTCGGCGACCGGCACGACCCCCGTGCCCCGCTCGTCCCCGGGATGCTCGCGGGCGCCATCGGGATGGTGCTCATGACGTCCGGCGGTCCTCTCCTCCTGGTAGGCGCGCTGCTCTTCGGCTCCGGGCTCGGCGCGGTGCAGAACTCTACCTTGCTCGTCATCATGGCGCGCGTCCCGCGAACTGAATACGGCCTCGCGAGCGCCCTGTGGAACGCAGCCTTCGACGGTGGGACCGGGATAGGCGCCTTCATCTTCGGGCTCGTCATCTCCGGCTGGGGCTTCTCCCCGGCCTTCTACCTCTGCGCCCTGTCGCTGGCCTGCGCCACCCTGATCGTACCGCTCGACCGGCGTAGACTTTCCTCCTGACGGGAAGTATTTACGCTGAGACCAAACCAGAGAAGGAGGGACGATGCTGCAGGAAGGCGAGCAGTTCCCCGAGCTGAGCTTCCTGACCGAGGATGGGAAGACCATCTCTACCGAAGACCTCAAGGGCAGGACCACGGTCCTCTACTTCTACCCGAAGGACGCGACCCCCGGCTGCACGAAGGAGGCCTGCGCCTTCAGGGACCGCATGCAGGACTACGAGCGCGCCGGCGTTCGGGTCTACGGCGTCTCGCTCGACCCGCCCGAGTCCCACCGCCGCTTCCGCGAGAAGAACGGCCTGAACTTCCCCCTCCTCACCGACGAGGACGGCAAGGCCGCCCGCTCCCTCGGCATCCTCTCCGAGAGAGGCACGGCGAAGCGGGTCACCTTCGTGCTCGACCCCGAAGGTCGGGTGTCGAAGGTCTACCCGGAGGTCTCGCCCGAGACGCACGCCGACGAGATCCTGCAGAGCCTCTAGGGGCAGACACCGTGCCGGGCGGCCTGATCCTCACCGGGGGACGCCTGATCACCGCCGACCCCGAACTCCCGGAGGCCGGGGCGATCGCGATCAGGGGAGGCATCATCGTCGCGGTCGGCTCGAACGCGGACGCCCTCGCCTTCCGGGCCCCGGGCGTAGAGGTGATAGACCTCCGGGGCCGGACCGCGCTCCCCGCCTTCAATGACGCCCACTGCCACCCGATGGCCATCGGGCTCGCCGCCGGGCAGGTGGACGTGTCCCCGGACGAGGCCCCCGATATCGGAACCCTGCTGGGGCGCATCCGGGATCGGGCCGCCTCGACCCCGCCCGGCAGGTGGATTCTCGCCCGCGGTTACGACGACACCCGCCTCGCCGAACGCCGCCATCCGTCTCGGGAGGAGCTCGACCGGGCGGCGCCGCACAACCCGGTCCTCATCACCCGCGCCTGCCTGCACGTCGGCGCGGCGAACACGCAGGCGCTGCAGGAGGCCGGGATAACCCGCGACACCCCCGATCCTCCCGGCGGCACGATAGACCGCGACTCCCGCGGCGAGCCCACCGGCGTGGTGCGCGAGGCGGCGCTGGAGATGGCGCGGCGCGCGGTCCCAAAGCCCACGGTCGGCGAGCTCGAAGACGCCCTGCGGCGGGCCGCGAAGATCTACCACTCCCACGGGGTGACGAGCGTCGCCGAGGCCGGGGTACGCCGCACGGAGGAGATGGAGGCCTACCAGCGGGTGCGGGAATCCGGCGGTCCCCTCCTCCTGCGGACCTACCTCATGATCATCCTGGACGACATGCTGGAGGAGTTCTCCGGAACGGGACTGCGTACCGGCTTCGGGGACGACCTGTTGCGCCTCGGGCCGGCCAAGATCTTCCTCGACGGATCCATAGGCGGTCACACCGCCCGTATGCGCGAGCACTACGCCGGAGAACCAGAGAATCGTGGCCTCTGGATGCAGGACCCCGAAGAGATGAAGGCGAAGATAAGGCGGGCCCACGCTTTGGGCTGGCAGTGCACCGCCCACGCCATCGGCGACGCCGCGATAGACCTGCTGCTCGACGCCTACGAGGAGGCGCTCGCCGAGAACCCCCGCCGGAACACCCGCCACCGCATAGAGCACTGCGAGTTCGTGACCGACCCGCAGGCCTTCGACCGGATAGCGCGCCTCGGCTGCGTCCCCGTTCCCGGGACCACCTTCCTGCACGACTTCCGGCCCCTCTACGACGCCAGCCTGGGCGGAGACCGCCTCCGGTACGCCAACGCGATGCGCTCGTTCATCGAACACGGGATCGTCGCCGCCGCCTCGAGCGATGCTCCGGTGTGCAGCGTGGACCCCCTGCTCGGCATCCAGACCATGATGACCCGCAAAGATTTCGCGGGAGAAGAAGCCTTCCCGGAGGAATCCATATCATTCGAGGAGGCCGTCTACGCCTACACCGCCGCCGGAGCCTACGCCTCCTTCGAGGAGCATCTGAAAGGCAGCCTCACCCCCGGTAAGATCGGGGACGTCACCGTGCTCGGAGCGGACGTCCGGCAGGTGAAGCCCGAGGAGATCCCGGAAGTCGGCGTGGACCTCACGGTGATGGCCGGTAGTGTCGTTCACCCGGCCTGAGCCCTCCGGGTAGGAGGTTGACCGGAGACGGGGGCGGGTCTATCATCCCGGGGTCGGCGGGGTGATGCGGCAGGAGAGGGGGAAGGCATGCGGTTTTCGGGACGTTCGGGCATCCGGCTGATGCTGGTCCTCGCCGCGGCGCTCCTGCTCGTATCCTCGGGGTCGGCGCTCGCCTCCAGGCAGCATACCGACGCCGTTTCCCGCAAACCTTCCGGGAGGCTCGAAGCTGCTTTCGCCCATGCCTCGCGTGAGTTCGGGGTGCCGGAGAGCGTGCTCAAGTCCGTAGCGTACAACGAGTCCCGCTGGGACGAGCACCTCGGAGAGGTCAACACCTCTGGCGGGTACGGTGTCATGAACCTCACCGACGTCAGGACCACTTCGCAGGCCGGAAATAAGGGAACCAGAGGCCCGCGCTCCGGGGTCCCGAGCTCCCCGGGGCTGCATACTTTAGGCACCGCATCTAAGCTGCTTGGGGTCGGGCCGGGTGTCCTGAAGAGAGACCCGGCGCAGAACGTACGCGGCGGGGCGGCGCTTCTTGCCCTCTACGCCCGCCAGACGACGGGCCACCTCCCGAAGGACCCCGCGGAGTGGTACGGCGCCGTCGCGAAGTACAGCGGGTCCACGCTCGCGGGTCCGGCGGAGCTGTTCGCAAACGACGTCTACGCGACGATCAGGCACGGAGCCTCGCGGACCAACGAGGAGGGCCAGCGCGTGACGCTGCGCCCGCAGGAGGGCCTGCAGCCGGACCGGGCGACGGCGAAGCCGCTCGGACTCGCGACCCCCGCCTCCGGCCCGAAGACCGACTGCCCCGCCGGGCTCGACTGCCGGTTCATCCCGGCGGCGTACAAGCAGAACAGCCCCAACGACCCCTCGGACTACGGCAACTACGACCTCGCCGACCGCGAGCGCGACGGGCTCGACATCCGCTACATCGTCATCCACGACACCGAGGAGACCTACGCGAAGACCATCCAGATCTTCCGGGACCCCATGTCCTACGTCAGTGCGCACTACGTCTTGAGCTCGCGCAACGGGCAGGTGACCGAGATGGTCCGTCCCAGGAACATAGCCTGGCAGGCGGGCAACTGGGATATCAACGCCCACTCGATCGGTGTTGAGCACGAGGGCTTCGCGATAGACGGCGCGAGCTGGTACACCGAGCAGATGTACCGCGCCTCGGCCCGCCTCGTGCGCTACCTCGCCGCCAGATACAACGTCCCGCTCGACCGGGAGCACATCATCGGCCACGACAACGTCCCCGGCCCCCTGCCCGCTTACGTCGCCGGGATGCACTGGGACCCAGGCCCCTTCTGGGACTGGGGACACTACATGCAGCTCATCGGGGCGAAAGCTCCCAGGAAGGGGAACTCGGCCAGAAGCGCCGTGGTGGTCATAGACCCGTACTTCGCCACCAACCGCCAGCGGGTAAAGGACTGCGGGGGAAGCGGCAAGCTGCTCGCGCCGCAGCCGGCGAGCTTCGTCTACCTGCACACCGCGCCAAGCAACCGCGCCCCGCTCGTGAGCGACCCGGCGCTGCACCCGAACGGCTCCCCCGGTACCAGATGCGCCGACGACTGGGGAGACAAGGCCTCGTGGGGCCAGGTGTTCTACCGGGCCGGGAACCAGGGAGACTGGGAGGCCATCTACTACGGCGGCAGGAAGGTCTGGTTCTACAACCCCCAGGACATAAACGCCGACCCGGCCAGCGGTACGCTCGTCACCCCGAAGGCGGGTAAACACTCCATCCCGGTCTACGGCCAGGCCTACCCCGAGGGTTCCGCCTATCCAAAGAGCGTGCCCAAACAGGACATCGTGCCGCTGCAGTACAGGATCCCCTCCGGACAGGTCTACGTCGCAGACGGACTCGTGCGCGGCCAGTACTACTACGCGCCCACCTACACCCGCACCCCGGCGACCCACACGCTCGTAACCGGGAAGACCGCCTATTACGAGATCTCCTTCAACCACCGGGTAGCCTTCGTCAAGAAGAGCGACGTGCAGGTGATCTCACACCGCTGAACCTCATAACCTCCGCAGGTTCCCTTATCCCTCGGAGCCGGTCATATCCGGTAGTCCTCATCTGACGCCTCTTCTCCTTGACATTCGAAAGGTTGAGATATATTGTTGAAATATACGATATATCTTAATCAGAGGAGGCTTTCATGACCACGAAGGGAGTAGAGCGACGCCGTCTCCGTTGGGCTGTTGCCGTGGTGGTGCTGGCGGCGAATACGATGGACATACTGGATGCGACCATCGTCAACGTGGCGGCGCCCTCCGTTCACCAGGATCTCGGAGGGAGCACGAGTAGTGTACAGTGGCTCAGCGCCGGCTATACCCTGGCCTTTGCTGTTCTCCTCGTGACCGCTGCCAGGCTCGGTGACATCTTCGGCCGTCGCCGGATATTTCTGGCTGGTCTGGCCGGGTTTACGCTGACTTCGGCGGCATGCGCGGTGGCTCCGAACGTGGTGCTGCTCATCGGCGCCCGGGTGTTGCAGGGTGGTTTCGGGGCGCTCATGCTCCCCCAAAGTTTCGGGCTAATAAAGGAGGTCTTCGACGACGAAGAGATTGTAAAGGTTACCAACCTGTTCGGCCCCTCGACCGGTCTGGCGATGCTCGGTGCTCCGGTACTCGCCGGAGCGTTGATCGACGCAGATCTCTGGGGAATCGGGTGGCGATTGGTCTTCCTGATAAACGTCCCGATCGGGCTGCTCGCGCTGCCGCTGGCGCTGTGCTCGTTGCCGCGCAGCATAAGCCATCCGGGGCTCAGACTGGATATCTGGGGCGTATGGCTCATTGGGCTGGCGCTGGTCGCGATCATCTACCCCCTCATCCAGGGACGGTCCGAGGGATGGCCGATGTGGACTCTCGCGCTTTTCGCTGTGGGCGTGGTGCTGCTGTACACGTTTGTGCATTACGAGAGGACACGGTGTCACAACGCATTGATAGAGCCCGCGCTGTTCACCAACCGCGACTACCTGAGCGGCATCGCAATCGTGCTGTGCATCTTCGGTGCCTTCGGTGGTCTACTCTTCTGCATCTCCCTCTACGGGCAGCTCGGCGAGGGCTGGTCGGCGATTCGGTCGGGCCTCGCCCTGACACCGATGGTCGTCGGGATGATCCTGGGGATGCCAGCTTCCTCGACGCTGGCAAGAAGGATCGGACGTCGTGTGCTCTACTTCGGGACGCTGTTGATGGCATCCGGTGTGCTCGTGCTCTCCGGGATGCTTACCGTCGGATGGGGTGGCTCGATGTGGAGCCTCTTCCCCGGCCTCTTCCTTGTAGGGGCAGGGGCTGGCGCAACCTTCGGGCAGCTCTTCCAGTTCGTGCTCAACAGCGTGAGCATGGAAGAGGTGGGCTCGGCCTCGGGCATCATGGATGCCGCAGAGCAGCTCTCGACGGCGCTCGGGGTCGCTGTGCTCGGAACGATCTTCTTCGCGCTCTTCCAGCACCCGGGGGATGCACTGCGGGTGACTGCCCTGGCCTGTCTGCCGTCTCTTGGAGTTGCTCTGGTCTTCGTCTCCCGGCTGCCCGTATGGCCCGACTCGGAGAATAACTAGCGGAAGCCTGCGGATGCCTGGACGTCGGTGGGCATTTTACATCTATAGTTTACGCTGGTTTAGGCCCTCTTTAACATCGTCCAGAGACGGCGAGGGTACACTGCGCCCGCAGCCGTAAGCGGGACGAAGAGAGGGAGGGACGGGATGGTCTCAAATGGTGACGAAGGGAAGGGAGCTGCCTTCTCCCGGGCGCAGTTTCTCAGGTATTCGCTCGCCGGGATGGTCGCGGTATGGGCTGGTACGGAACCGCCGTTCGGCGTCGACCGGGCGCTCGCCGAGAAACTGTTTTATTGCAGGGGGATCAGCCCGAAGAGGTTCCCGCTGAGTGTGGCCTCCGGGGATCCCTCGCCGCACGGGATCGTGCTGTGGACGAGAGTCGATCCCGGCGTGGAGCGGATGAAAGAGCAGCTGGTCGGCTATGAAATCTCCGCGGATAGAAACTTCAGAAAACCCCTTCTGAGGGGGGTGGCGAAGACCGGCCCGGAGCGGGATTACACGGTCAAGGTCCAGATCGCCGGCAGGAAGGAGCTCAGGCCCTTCTCCGTCTACTACTACAGGTTCATCCACGGTGGGTGGGCGAGCCGGACCGGTCGGTTCAAGACGCTCCCCGAGCCGGACCAGCAGGTTCCGGCGCTCGCGCTCGGGTATGTGTCCTGCCAGGATTACACGAACGGCTACTACACCGCCTTTGCTCATCTGGCGCAGGAAGACGTGGATTACGTGGTCCATCTCGGAGACTACATCTACGAGACCACCTCCGCGGGCTTTCAGGGAGGTCAGGTGCGCACGATCTCTCTGCCGGGTGGGTCCGACCGGGCCAGGACCCTCTCCGACTACAGGTTCCTCTACAGAACCTACAGGTCAGACCGTAACCTGCAGAAGGTGCAAGAAAACTTTGCGATGATCGCGATCTGGGACGATCATGAGTTCGCGAACGACTGCTACCAGGCATACGACGACGATACCTCCGACCCGAAGAAAAACTTTGCCCCCAGACGCAGGAAAAACGCGAGCAGAGCCTGGGCAGAGTACATGCCGGTCGGAGTGCCCTTCGAAGCTGAGGCGGGACCGCTGGGCGACATAGTCATCTACAGGTCGGTGAGGTTCGGCCGGCTCGCGGAGCTGATCCTGACGGACGAGCGTCTCTACCGGGACGCCCATCCCTGTGGAGAGTCGACACCGGACAAATATCTCACCCCGGGTTGCGGTAGAGAGAAGGCCCGGGACAGGTCCATGCTTGGTCAAAAGCAGCGGGGGTGGTTCCTGAACAGGCTGGAGACTTCGCCGGCGCGATGGAAGCTCTGGGCGAACGAGGTCATGTTCATGCAGTTCAAGCTGCTGGATACTTACCTGCTGGGCAGCCTCACCACGACCGGGCTTGAGGATCTCACCGGCTCCGTCCTGCTGGGCCTGACGGGCTCCCGCACCGGAGACGGGGGACTTGGCGCCGTGGCTGAAATAGTGAAGAGGATCGAGAGCGCGGTGGGCGGGGTTTACCTGAACCTCGACCAGTGGGACGGGTTCCAGGCCGAGCGCAGTCTCATACTGGAGAGGGTCAAAAGAAAAGGCGTGGAGAACCTCGTCCTGATCACGGGCGACATACACTCCTTCGCCGCAGGGTACGCCAAGAAGGACTTCGAGAATCCCTTCAACGGAGATGCAAACGTGGTCGCCCCGGAGTTCGTGGGAGGTTCGATCACCTCCTCCAACCTGACGGAACTGCTGACCTCAGGCAAGTTCACGGCTCCCCCCAAAGTCGCGGACTTCACGCAGGCGGTCCGCATAGCCAACCCGCACATGCTGTTCTTCGATTCCTCGACCCACGGGTACAACGTGATGCGTATCGAGCCGGCGAAGATCCTCTGCACCATGAAGGCCGTGGAGAGCGTAAAGCGCCCACATTCGGGCATAAGGCAGCTCGCTGCCTTTGAGGTCTCCGCCGGGAGTCCACTGATCTCACGCGTCGGCTGAGAAAGGACGCCCTGGAATCGATGTCCTGCAAACCTGTTTGTGCGTAGATGTCACGCTCAGCGTGAGCAAAGAACTGTTTACCGACGAGTTGTATAGATCATCGAAGCTCTCTGCAGTCCGAACCAAGCATGCAGGCATGCCTCCCTGCCTGCATTACCTTTGTGCTCAAAGAGCAGCATGTCGCAGGAGCTGCTATCCAAAAGAGACGGGTTGCGGAAGCGGGAGCGCCTGCTGACGTCTCGCGCGGGTGACAGGAGGTGGGGAAAGAGCTGTGACAGGGTACTCCTGAACCGCCTTCGCAAGGCCGACCGGATCTAATTGGAGAAAGCCTCTTTGAACCTGGCGACTGTGAAGCTGCACACGGACAGGGTCTCCGACGCCTCGATGCCGCCAGGTGCTCTGGTTTCGCGCGGTACTCCTGGCCGACGTGCCATCGGGCTGCCAGGAGATCTCTGGCACGAGCGCTTTATCGCGCATCGGGTTGTAATGTAGCCAGCATGGAAGCCTTCCGGGCGTCAGACTCGCATTGAACACCCTCAACTACCAGATCATGCCCTACGACTGTAGCCCCTGAGAGATTACTGGGTTGATGACACGCTTCACCGCCGCTTCAAAAAGAGAGCGCAGCCGGCTTTCATCTCGTTTCCCATAGCCTGCAAAACGGGCCTTGACACCCTGCATCCTCCCCTATATGGTTGGTTAGTTACGAATTTCGGGGAAAGGAGGGCTTGATGACAGAGGTCGTCGGCGCGGGAGCGCTCAGCAGGGAGGATCTCCTCGAAGCCTACCGCACGATGCGTACGATCCGCGAGTTCGAGGAGAGGCTGCACACGGAGTTCGCCACCGGGGAGATCCCGGGCTTCGTACACCTGTACGCCGGTGAAGAGGCGGTCGCCGTCGGGGTGATCTCGCACCTCGGCCCCGGGGACTACGTGGCGAGCACCCACCGGGGCCACGGGCACGCCATCGCCAAGGGCTGCGACGTCAAGGCGATGATGAAGGAGATCTACGGCAAGGCCGGCGGGATATGCAAGGGCAAGGGCGGGAGCATGCATATCGCGGATCTGGACAAAGGCATGCTCGGGGCCAACGGGATCGTCGGCGGCGGGCCGCCGCTGGTCTGTGGTGCCGGTCTCTCGGCCAAGATGCGCGGCACGCGGGGGGTCGCCGTCTCGTTCACCGGCGACGGCGGCTCGAACCAGGGCACCACCCTGGAGAGCATGAACCTCGCCAGCGTGTGGAACCTCCCGGTAGTCTTCGTCATCGAGAACAACGGCTACGCCGAGGCCACCTCGACGAACTACTCGGTCAAGGGCCTGGACATAGCCAAGCGGGCCGAGGGGTTCGGCATACCGGGGGTGGTCGTCGACGGATTCGACTTCTTCGCCGTCCACGAGGCCGCAGGAGAGGCGATAAGGCGCGCCCGCGAGGGGGGCGGCCCCTCGCTCATCGAGTGCAAGACGAGCCGCTACTACGGCCACTTCGAGGGCGACGCCCAGACCTACCGCGCCCCGGGTGAGGTCGAGGAGCTTAGGCGCGAGAAGGACTGTCTCAAGCGTTTCTCCGAGAGGGTCGTCTCGGCCGGGCTCGTCGAGAAAGAGGAGCTGGAGAGGATAGACGATGAGGTGAGGAACCTCATAGACGAGGCCGTCCGGGAGGCCAAGGCCGCGCCTGACCCGAGGGCGGAGGACCTCCTCGCGGACGTGTACGTCAGCTACCGGTAAGGAGGCGACCGTGGCGCGCAGCATCACCTTCATGCAGGCGATAAACGAGGCGCTCGCGCAGGAGATGGAGCGCGACGAGCGCGTGATCGTCATGGGAGAAGACAACGCGGGCGGCGCGGGATCCCCCGGAGAGGACGACGCCTGGGGCGGCGTGATGGGCGTCACCAAGGGCCTCTACCAGAAGTTCCCCGGACGCGTGCTCGACACCCCGATCAGCGAGTCGGCTTTCATCGGAGCCGCGGCGGGAGCGGCCGCCTCGGGTCTCAGGCCCGTCGCCGAGCTGATGTTCGTCGACTTCTTCGGGGTGTGCATGGACCAGATCTACAACCAGGCCGCCAAGTTCCGCTACATGTTCGGCGGCAAGGCCGTGACCCCCCTCGTCATAAGGACGATGTACGGGGCGGGGATCCGCGCCGCGGCCCAGCACTCCCAGAGCCTCTACCCCATCTTCACCCACATCCCCGGCCTCAAGGTCGTCGTCCCCTCCAACCCCTACGATGCGAAGGGGCTCATGATCGCCTCTATCCGCGACGATGACCCCGTGATGTTTTTCGAGAACAAGGTCCTCTACGCCACCGAGGGCGAGGTGCCAGAGGAGCCCTACGAGATACCTCTGGGCGAGGCCGAGTACGTGCGCGAGGGAGACGACGTCACCATCGTCGCGATAGGCCGGATGGTGCAGATGGCCCAGGAAGCCGCGGAGGCGCTCGCCGACGAGGGTATAGAGTGCGAGATCGTCGACCCCAGAACCACCTCGCCGCTCGACACGGAGACGATCTTCGAGAGCGTCGAGAACACCGGAAGGCTCGTCGTGGTCGACGAGTCGAACCCGCGCTGCAGCCTCGCCGCGGACATCTGCGCGCAGGTCGCCCAGGAGCTCTTCGACGATCTCGAAGCCGCGCCGAAGATGGTCACCGCCCCCCACACCCCACCGCCGTTCTCCCCGGTGCTCGAGGACCTCTACGTCCCCGACGCGGAGAGGGTCGCCGCGGCGGTGAGGGAGGTCACGGGTGCGGGGGCGAAGGCTTGAGCGAGACGCAGCAGATCATCCGCCTCACCATGCCCAAATGGGGTCTCACCATGACCGAGGGAACGGTCGTGCGGTGGCTCGTCGGTGAGGGCGAGGAGGTCTCGAAGGGCGACGAAATAATCGAGGTGGAGAGCGAGAAGATCAACAACGCCGTCGAGTCCCCGGCCTCCGGCGTCCTGAGGCGGCACGTCGCGCAAGAAGGCGACGTGCTGCCCGTCGGGGGTCTCCTCGGCGTGATCGCCGACGCCTCGGTGCCGGACTCCGAGATCGAAGCCTTCGTCGAGGGGTTCCGCGAGAGCTTCGTCCCACAGGAAGAGGAGGCGGCGGGCCCCGCACCCGAGACCGTCGAGGTCGACGGGAGGGAGATCCAATACCTGAAGATGGGCGAGGGAGCCGCCACGCCGCTCATCCTCATCCCGGGCTTCGGCGGCGACATAAACATCTTCGTCTTCAACCAGCAGACCCTCTCGGCCGAACGCCCGGTCTACGCCGTAGACCTCCCGGGGCACGGCGGCTCCTCGAAGGACGTCGACGGCGGGAACCTCGCCTTCTTCGTCCATACCGTAGCGGGCTTCCTGGACGCTCTCGGAATCGAGCGGGCACACCTGGCGGGGCACTCGATGGGCGGGCTCGTGGCGGCGGCGTTCGCGCTCGAGCACCCCGGGAGGGTGTCATCGCTCACCCTGATCTCGAGCGCCGGGCTCGGGGAGGAGATAAACGGCGATTACATCGAAGGCTTCATCGCGGCGAACCGCCGCAGGCAGATGAAGGACGTCCTCGGGCTCCTCTTCGCGAACCCCGAGCTGGTGAACCGCCAGCTCGTGAACGACGTGCTGCGCTACAAGCGGCTCGACGGGGTGGACAACGCGCTGCGCACGATAGCGGAGAACCTCTTCCCCGGGGGACATCAGGCGAACGTGCTCGACCTCGGATCGCTCGGAGTGCCGGTCCTCGCGGTCTGGGGCTCGGAAGATGCGATCGTACCGGTCTCGCACACTGAGAACCTCCCCGAAGGCGCCCGGGTGGAGGTGATCGAAGGCTCCGGGCACATGTCTCACATGGAGGAGGCCGGGAGGTTCAACCGCATCCTCTCGGGGTTCCTCGCCGAAGCAGAGCGTTGACGAGCGCAGGCATCATCGCCAACCCGGCCTCCGGGCGCGACATCCGCAGGCTCGTCTCCGGGGCCTCGGTCTTCGACAACGCGGAGAAGGGCAACATGGTCTACCGCCTGATGGTGGGCCTCGGCGCGGCAGGCGTCGAGCGGGTCGTGATGATGCCCGGCGCCTCCGGGATCTCGGAGAGCCTCAGGCGCAACCTGCTCGGCAACTCTTCGAGGGGAAAAGACGCCCAGGCTCTCCCGGAGCTCGAGGTCCTAAAGATGCGGCTGCGCCACGACCCGCGCGACACGGCGGAGGCGACGGAGGAGATGTGCGAGCGGGACGTGTCGGTCCTGATCGTGCTCGGGGGCGACGGGACCAACAGGATCGTCGCCGGGCACTGCGGAGAGGTCCCGCTCTGCCCGCTCTCGACCGGCACCAACAACGCCTTCCCGGAGATGCGCGAGGCGACCGTGGCCGGCATCGCCTCGGGACTCGTCGCGACCGGCCGGGTGAAGGGCGCGCTGCGCCGGGAGAAGCTGCTGCGCGTCGCGGTGAACGGGGACCAGGAGGATCTCGCGCTCGTGGACGTCGCGACGAGCACCGACGCCTTCGTGGGGGCACGGGCCCTCTGGCGGCCGTCGGAAGTCTCCGAAGTCTTCGTCACCCGCGCCTCCCCGGAGTCGACCGGGTTCTCGGCGGTGGCGGGTCTCATCGAACCTGTCCCACCCGAGGCGCCGTACGGGCTCCACCTGAGGCTCGTCGCACCAGGGGAGGCGAAGATCACCATCCCGGCCCCGCTCGCGCCGGGGCTCGTCGTGCCGGTCGGGGTGGCCGAGGTACGGCGCCTGGAGCCAGAAGAGGAGGTCGAGCTCGCACCCTTCTCCGGATGTGTGGCGCTGGACGGCGAGCGCGAGCTTGAGGTCTCGGAGCGGGACCGGGTTACGGTGCGGCTGGATCCCGACGGACCGTTCACCATCGACGTGGGGAAGGCCATGCGCGAAGCGGCGCGGTGGGGCCTGATGAACGGCGGCATCCCCGGAAAGGAGGACGAAGGATGAGCCTGAACCCGCAGACGGAGCAGCTGCTCAGGCAGATGGAGCAGGAGCAGGTTCCGGACATCTCCGAGATGGACGTACCGCGGGCGCGGAAATTCCTGGAGGAGGCGTTCGGTGAGGCCGGCGCGGAGGAGGTCGCGCGGGTACACTCCCTCACAGTCCCGGGCCCTGCGGGGCGGCTCCCGGTCAGGATCTACGACCCGGGCGGCGACGGACGGCGGCCGCTGCTCGTCTTCTACCACGGTGGCGGCTGGGTGATCGGCAACATCGAGAGCCACGATCCCGTCTGCCGGGCGCTCGCGCGGGCCTCAGGGTACGCGGTCGCCTCGGTCGAGTACCGGCTCGCCCCGGAGAGCGCCTTCCCCGCCGCCCCGGAGGACTGCTACGCGGCGACCCGCTGGCTCGCCGGGAACGCCCGGGAGATGGGCTACGACGCCTCGCGCCTGGTGGTCGCCGGTGATTCGGCCGGTGGGAACCTGGCCGCGGTCGTCGCGCTCATGGCCCGCAGGCAGGGAGGGCCGGAGATCTCCCGGCAGGTCCTCATCTACCCCGCAGTGGACCTAGGGGGCCGTTACCCCTCCCACGAGGAGAACGGCGAGGGGTACTTCCTGACCACGGCGGCGATGGAGTGGTTCGTGACCCACTACATCCAGGACGAGGCCGCAGCGAAGAGCTGGATGGCCTCTCCGCTGCTGGCGGAGGACCACTCCGGGCTCCCGCCGGCTGTCGTCCTCACCGCCGGCTTCGACCCCCTGCGCGACGAGGGACGGGCTTACGCCCGGAAGCTGCGCGAGGCCGGGGTCAAGGTGGAGGAGATCCGCCACGACGACCAGATCCACGGCTTCGTCTCGATGCTCGGCCTCCTCGACGACGCCCGCTCCGCGATAGAGGAGCTGGCCGAGAGGATCAGATGAAGATATCCAGCGGCAGGAGCGCCGAGACCAGCATGTTCGGCACGTCGACGGTCTGGCTTATCCTGAGGTCCACCGCCACGCTGCACAGGGCGTAGGCCTGCTGGCGATCGTAGCCCCGCTCGCCGAGGTGTTCGATCATGTTGAGCAGCGCGTTCTTCGCAGCCAGGGTGATGTCCTCCCCCGTACTCTCCCCGTCCCGGCTCACCCCGATACCGGTGGTGGCGTAGAAGCGGCGCGGGGCGGCGAGCTCTGGCGCGGTGAAGTAGTCGTCGCGGTAGAAGCGCAGGTCGCGGATGCCCCTCCTCTCCGCCTCGCCCTTGTGGACGAAGAAGCGCAGGTGCACCCGGGAACGCATCTCTATCCCGGTACCGCACGCCTCGCAGTCTCCCTGCGCGTAGTGGATGTCCCCGGTCGAGACGAGCGCCCCTTCCCGGTAGACCGGGATCAGGACGGTGACCCCCGGAGAGAGCTGCTTGATGTCCAGGTTCCCCGCGATCTCACGCGGCGGGATGGTCCTCAGCCCCTCCTCCGCGATGCGCCCGCCGGGGACGGCCCCGGCGGGGTCCGGTGGGAGAGCAAACCCGCCGCGCGAGGCCACCGCCGCCTCCCGCTCGGTGATCGTGCGCCGGAGCTCCGCGCTCGGGGCGAGGCCGAGGGAGGCTAGGTGCGGGTTGTAGCGCAACCTCACGCCGGGGAGTTGTTCGGACTCGGCGTACTCGGTGCCGTTGAGACGCCAGTGGACTATGTAGGGCTCTGGAAACTCGTCGCGCAGGAAGCCGAAGCCGGGCACCTCGACGGTGTACCCCCACTGGTCCCACGGGTCGGGCTCTATGGCCAGCGCCTTGACCTCCAGCAGGTCTCCGGGTTCGGCGCCTTTGACGTAGACCGGCCCGGTCAGCGGGTGGACGGGACCGAGGTCGAGTCTGCCGACGTCATCGGCGGTCGATGTGGGGTCGAGCTGCCCGTCGAAGGCGTCGCGGGTCTCGTAGATCACGGCATCTCCGGGGTCCACCTCGACCACCGGCTCCAGGTCCTCGTGCCAGCGGTTGTGCCCGGTGTGGGGCTCGTCGGCGAGCCGCTTCGACGGATCTATCGAGATGATGTGCTCTTTGGGCATCCTCTCCCCTCTCTATCAGTCCGTGCCCACTTGAGGCTCATTTTAGCCGTTTTCACGCCCCGGACGCCCGGGATATAATCGCCGGGGATCAGGCGGAACTGCAGAGTCTCGTTCCCGGAGGTGCGGGTGGCGAAGAGGTTCTTGTACGGGCGCAGCGATGTAGGGGCTCACGGGAAGCCCGGGCGCCGGCGACCGATTTGGTGGGCGGGTGTGGCCGTGCTCACCCTGGCCCTGCTCGTACTCCTCGCCGCGGCGGGCGAGTGGTTCGTCTACCGGGACAGGATCTACCCTGGAATCACGGTTGCGGGCGTCTCCCTCTCCGGGAAGACCCCACAACAGGCAGCCGCAATCCTGCGCCAGCGCGCAAAAGGCCTCCCTGGAAAGTTCATCATCAGGCTGCCCGGAGGCAGGAGCGTCGCCCTCGACTCCTCCCAACTCGGCCTGAATCTCGACGCCGGAAAGAGTGCGAGGCGGGCCTACGAGGTGGGACGGGAGGGTTGGATCGGATCCCGCCTGGCGGGGATGGCCGGGGCCCTGCTCGGTTCGGGGCGCGTCGAGCCCGTCATAAGCTTTCGCGAGAAGTCGGCACGTCATGCCGTCGAGCAGCTCGCGGCGAAGCTCGACCACGGGCCCCGCGATGCCTCGGTAAATATAGACGGGGCCGATGTCAAGGTGATCCCCTCCCATACGGGGTACTGGCTCGACGTCTCCGCGACCGTGAGGAACATACACCGGGCGTCGGAGAACCTGAAGGCCCGGGCCGGGGCCGTCGGGCGCACCCTGGAACCGCGGGTCCGCACCCCGGCGGCGGAGGCTGCATCGGGCCAGATCCGGGCCGCCCTCTCCTCCCCGCTCACGCTCACGGCTGCGAACCACAGGTGGGTCTTCGATCCCGCTCAGGTCGCCCGGATGATAGACGTCTCCTCCCACGGCTCCCGGCTCGACGTAGGGCTGAGCAGGGAGGGCTTCGAGCGGGTGGCCTCCGGCATGCTCTCCTCCCTCGAGGTCTCCCCGCAGAGCGCCTCCTACAGTGTCTCCGGCGACGCCGTCGAGGTTCTGCCCTCGCACACCGGCCGCAGGGTGGAGGAGAAGAAGCTCCTCGCCGCCATGGAAGGCGGCCTGTTCTCCGGGGACCATTCCTTCCGCGTCCAGACCAGGATGGTAAAACCGAAGCTTACCACCCGGGAGGCACAGCGCCTGAAGCCCACCACGCTCCTCGGCTCTTACGAGACCGACTACACCTGGGATACCGAACCGGGACAGATGGCCAACTACAGGATAGCCTCCAACGCGATCAACAACACCCTCGTCGCACCGGGGCAGGTCTTCTCCTTCGACGACAAGACAGAGGGGCTACACTACCAGCCCTCCAAGGTGATCGAGAACGGCAAGGTCAAGGAGGCACTGGGCGGGGGGATGTGTCAGATCTCCTCGACGCTCTACATGGCGGCGAACTACGCGGGCCTCAAGGTCCTCGAACGCCACCCCCACTACGCCCAGCTCCCCTACATCCGGCCCGGCTTCGACGCGACGGTGTGGTTCGGCAGCGGGAGCGGCCCGGACTCCGGCAGGCTGGACATGAAGTTCAAGAACAACACGTCGGGGTATCTGCTCCTGAAGGAGTGGGTCGGGAGCGACGGCTACGTCCACGCCCAGATCTGGGGCCGCCCGACCGGCAGGCACGTCACGATGTGGTCGAAGGAGGTCGCCTCGGGTCCCGGCTACACCCGCTGGGTCACCTACAAAAAGGTCACGAAGGACGGCAGGGTCCTCTTCGACGGCGTGCTGCACGTGGACACCTACAAACCCCTGAGCATCTGAACCCGCGCTACAGCGCCCGCACCATGCCCCCGTCCACCAGCACGGCCTGCCCGGTGACGTAGGAGTTCGCCGGAGAGACGAGGAAGGTCGCGAGCCGGGCGAGCTCTTCCGGGGTGCCGTACCTGCCGAGCGGGATCCCGGCCTCGGATCGGGCCTTTGCTTCCTCGGGCGTGACGCCCATCTCCCGGGCCCGCGCCTCGTCGAGCTGCCTGACGCGGTCGGTCGAGATCCTGCCGGGTCCGATAGTGTTGACGAGTATCCCCTCGGGGGCGAGCTCCGCTGCCAGGCTCTTGGCGAGCCCGGCCACCCCGGCCCGGAAGGTATTGGAGAGCACGAGCCCCTCTATGGGCTGTTTTATCGAGGAGGAGGCGATGTTGAGGATTCGCCCGCTCCTGCTCGCACGCAGGTGGGGCAGCGCCTCGCGCACCAGCCGCACGACGCTGAGCAGGTTGAGCTCGAACGCCTCCCGCCAGGCCTCATCCCCGAAGTCCTCGAAATCCCCCGCCGGAGGCCCCCCGGAGTTGGTGACCAGCACGTCGAGCCCGCCGAGACGGCCCGCGGCCTCCGCGACCAGACGCCTCACATCCTCCGCCCGACGGAGGTCGGCCGCAACCCATCCGACCTGGCCCCCGGTTTCCCCGGCGATCCCGGCGGCGGCCTCCTCCAGCGTCCCTTTGCTCCGGCTCGTGATCACGACCCGCGCCCCCTCCGCCGCGAGCTCACGGGCCACCGCCCGCCCGAGCCCCCGGCTGGAGGCCGCGACCAGCGCTCTGCTCCCTTCGAGACCGAGATCCATCGCCTAACCAGCCTCCTCCACCCGACGCCCTATCTCCCCCAGCTGCTCCTCCGAAAGGCTCCGCTCGACGAGCGGGAAGAGCCGGCGCTCCTCGAGCCGGATGTGCTCGTCGAGCCGCTCCCCGATCTCGCTCAGTACATCAGCGTGTACTTCGTTTCTCTCCACCTGCTCCTCCAGCTCCATCACGAGCCCGCGTATGATGGCGTGGTCCCGCGCCGTGAGCACGACGGGCTCGGCCCCGAGATCCCCGCCGTAGCGGGCGTAGACCGGCAAGAGCACCTCCTCCTCGAGCCTGAAGTGCCCGCTCGTCTCCTCCCGCCAGAACGGCAGGAAGGCACGTCCGGCTCCGATCCTGGCCTCCACATCCTCACCCGCCGCCCGTCGCAACCTCCTGGCCTGCACGAGCCCCTGATGGTGGTCCTCGGAGAATTTCCTGAGCGCAGGATGCCGCTTCACGCCTCACCCCCGCCGCGTCCGATCCGGATCGGACCCTTCCGACGGTGCACCGAGAGATACGACACCCCCTCAGGCCTGGCCTCGAACGACCGGCGTGCCCCTTTGGGTACGAAGACGAACCTCCCAGGCCCGATCTCGCACCTCTCCCCCTCGACCTCCACGGTGCCGCTCCCGAAGACCCCGATCACCAGCACATCCACCTCCCCGTTCACGTGCTCCCCGATGCCCCCTCCACCCGGCAACCGCACCAGGTTGGCGTTCAGATCCTCGCTCCCCTCCAGTTTCCAGACCGTCCCCACCCCCGAACCCGCCACACGTCCCAGATCCTCCGAGACCACCGAACCATGACCTCTGCTCATCCCGGCCTCCCTCGACGAACGCCTCCAGAGTCCATCCCAGCCATCCTAGCACCGGCCCCGGCGTGTGACCCCTCACACCTCCTCCTTGCACCCACCAACCCGTGGTGTCAATATACTATTACGTTTTATGTGTCGTTTACTGGAGAAAGAGGTGGTGGATGATGATCCCGACCTGGAGGAAGGTTGGTGAGCTCGTGGCGGAGGTGCCCGGCCGGTCACGGGTGTTCGAGGAGGTGGGGATAGACTACTGCTGCGGCGGGGACGTCTCCCTTGCGGATGCCTGCGAGGCGGCCGGGGTAACCGTGGAGGAGATCGCGAAGAGGCTGGAGGGAGAAACGGGTACGGCCGGTGAGAAGCCGGACCTTGTGAGCATGGGCATGGGGGAGCTGGTCGAGCACATCGTGAAGGTCCATCACGACTACCTGCGCTCCGAGCTTCCCAGGCTGGAGCGGCTGATCGGGAAGGTGGAGGCGGCGCACGGGGAGACCCATCCGGAGCTCGGTGAGCTGAAGGAAGAGTTCGGGCGGCTGCGGGCGGAGCTCGAGGAGCACACCGCGGAGGAAGAGGCGGTGATCTTCCCGGCCGGGGTGAGGCTCGAGCGCGGGGAACCGGCCGGTGTGGAAGGCTCCCTCGGCGATCTGCTGGGGAAGAGCGTGAGGGAGCACATAGCGACCGGACGTCGGCTGCAGAAGATCCGGAAGCTCACCGACGGCTACCGCATACCGGAGGACGCCTGCAATTCCTACCGGGCGATGCTCGACGGTCTCGCCGAGCTCGAGCGCGACACCCACCATCACATCTTCAAAGAGAACAGCCTGCTCTTCCCCAGGATGAAATCCCGTGAAGAGGAGATGCGCGGATGATAGACGCAAATTTTCCCCAGCCGGTGTGGGCCTGCACGGGGTGCGGAACCTCCTACGCCCCAGAAGAAGTCCTCTTCCTCTACTCCGACGAGTCAGGCCCCCGTTGCAGGGAGTGCGGGAGCATCCTTCTCGGGCCCCTGATCCCTGCCGTCATGACCGGTGAGAAGAGCGCACAAATTCTCGTCGCTTCCGGCGAGCGTATCCAGACAGGAGGTTGAGCATGCAAAAGACCGTAAGCGAAGAGCGCGTCAGAGACCAGCTCAGGACCGTGATAGACCCCGAGCTCGGCCTCGATATAGTCGAGCTCGGGCTCGTCTACGACATAAAGGTGGAGCAGGATGGACGCCACGTCGACGTGACGTTCTCCCTGACGAGCCCGATGTGCCCCGTGGGCGACATGATCCAGGAGCAGGTCGAAAACGAGGTGCTCTCCATCGAAGGAGTCGAGACAGTCGACGCCCACCTCTCCTTCGAACCCCACTGGAACCCGGACATGATAAGCCCCGCCGCCAAGCTCTTCTTCGGCCGCTAGAAATCACACAGCCGCGTGATCCCGGTCATGCAGCCCTTGCCTCGCAAATAAAACGTTACATAATCAGTAACGGTTAGTGGTCGAGGAAGAGAGGAGGCGCGATGCCCTACGTGATCACGGAGCCGTGCATCGGGACGAAGAACCAGGCGTGTGTGGAGGTCTGTCCGGTCGACTGCATATATGATGCGGGGGATCAGTTCATGATCAACCCGGAGGAGTGCATCGACTGCGGGGCGTGCGAGCCGGAGTGCCCGGTCGAGGCGATCTTCCCGGAGGACGAGGTCCCCGAGGACATGCGGTCGTTCATAACCAAGGCGCAGGAGTTCTTCTCGTCCTGAGGCGTGGGATGGCGCGGGCGGGGGAGCGCAGGATGTTTCCCCGCCTGCTTTGGTGTGAGGAGGGAGATGGCGAAGACGCACAGGGTAACCTTCAAGAAGAGCGGCATCACCATAGAGTGCTCCGAGGACGAGTACATCCTCGAGAAGGCCGAGGAGAACGGGTTAGACCTCCCCTACGACTGCAGGAGCGGCACCTGCACCACCTGCATGCAGATGTGCCTCGAGGGAGAGATAGACCAGGATCTTGCGTTTGCGATCTCCGACGAGGAGCTTGCGGAGGGATATCGTCTGATCTGCATCGGCAGCCCCCTCTCCGACGTCGTGCTCGACGCCTGAGATAGGCTCACAGGCACCTCTCGAGCAGCTCCCGGCGCTCCTCTTCCGTCGTCACCCGGTCGAGGACGGGATAAAGGATGCTCTCCTCCCTCTCGTCGTGATGCTCGAGCAGCCGCTTGAACCAGTATCCCTCGTCGAAGAGCTCAATCACCCGGCGTCTCATGGTCCCCTGCCCTTCGTCCATCAGACGGGGCAGCATCTCTTCGAAGTGGTCGAGGATTCTGACCATCTTGCGGTGCTCGTTGATGTAGAACTTCGGGTCCCCTCCCGGGATCTTCCCGGCACGGGCGTACACCGGCAGCAGGATCTCCTCCTCGACCTTTATGTGTTCTCTCTGCCCCTCGCTCACCTGCTTCAAAAGCTCGGCGGCGAGAGGAATGTCCTGCGCGAGCAGGGCCTCCTGGTGCAGCAGGAAAAGCTCGTTCAGGTGCTCGTGGGTCTCCAGCAGCGCGAGGAAACTCGCCGGCGGCGGCTCGCGACGCGAGAGATCGAGCACCCGTTCGATCTCCCCGACCAACCTCTCCGGCGGGATGCCCCGCTCCCCGGCAAACCCCGCGACCGAACCCGCAGGCGGCTCCTCATCCTCGTAAGATCCGAACCCGTAGCGGGAGAGCACGACCCTCACCGCCGGATACCTCGCAGCGAGCTCCGCTACCGGCGTATCCGGCCCGATGATGGCACCCTCACCCATCTCCACCGTCTCTCTTGGCGATCGTGATGAGACCGACCGACTCCTCGAGCGCCTCCACCCTGTGCCTGACACCCGCATCACACGCCACCAGGGTCCCCGCCCCAGCCTCCATCTCCTCCCCGGCGGCCGCAAAGCGCACCCTGCCGCTCACCACGTTCAGGCTGAAAGGCCCCGGCGCCGCATGCTCGTCCAGCACATCCCCGGCACGCATCACCAGAAGAACCACGTTCATCCCCTGCCCCTTGCGCAGCGTGATCGCGTTCCTCCCACCCCGCTTCCACGCCTCCTCGGACCTGAGCCTGCCCGCCTCCTCCTCGATGTCGAACCTCTGTACCGGCCCGTGCAGCGCTCGACCGGATACAGGACGCTCCCTGCCACTCATCCTCCCACTCCTTCCAGACATCCTCACACAACTATGATCATTATAGTAATTCTATCGTCGAACCCTCCAGCCGGGAGAGAATTCGGGCACACCGGCGAGCGCAAAAGGCAAAACGGGGCTACTTCTCCAGGACCTTCGAACACATTCCTCACATCCTCAAAACCATTACGTTTTCCGAGCCTCTTTTCTGCTCCATCCTCCGTTGCTAGACTAACGGTGGTCGGAATGAGAAAAACGGAATTATCAGAGGCTCTGAGCGGGCTGAACCCGGCATGGTTTTCTCTGGTCATGGCCACCGGAATCGTTGGACTTGCGGCTCACACGCAGGGGATTTCGGTCGTTCCGACGGTTTTGATGTGGGTCAACGTCGTTTTTTATGCTCTGTCGTGGGCAGTCTACATGGCCCGGCTGGTTTTGTTTCCGCGTGACTTCTTCGGAGACTTCCGCAAGCACATGAGGGCCATGGGATACTTCACCGTGGTCGCCGGCAGCGGCGTGTTGGGAACGCAGCTCCTTCTGGTCGGCGGCTACCGTGGCGCGGCTCTGGCGCTGTGGGTCCTGGCGCTCGTACTCTGGTGTGTGCTCGTCTACGCCATCCCCGCCGCGCTGATCGCGCAGAGGGAGGGGAAGCCCACTCTGCAGCGGGGGATACAGGGCAACTGGCTCTTATGGACCGTTGGGACAGCCAGCGTCTCGGTGCTGGGCACACGGGTAGCACCCTCTTTCGGATCAGGGGCGAGCCAGGTGGTGTTCTGGAGTTTTTTGCTCTGGCTCATCAGCGTGATCTTCTATCTGTGGGTCATAGCGATGATCATCCAGCGTCTCTTCTTTTACGACCTCGAGGCTGGAGACCTCCTTCCCACATATTGGATAGACATGGGTGCCTTTGCCATCGCCACGCTCGCAGGAGCCGTACTCCTCTCTTCCCACGTCTCTTCCCCCCTTTTGAGACAACTCGAGCCCTTCACGATGGGCCTGACGCTGGTGCTGTGGGCCATCGCATCCTGGTGGATACCCTGGCTCTTCCTAATGGGGATCTGGCGCCACTTCATCCTACGCTACCCCTTGTGGTTCAACGTAGGATGGTGGGGAATGGTCTTCCCTCTGGGAATGTACACCACGGCCACCGCCACCCTCGCCCAGGCCATGCCGTTGCCGGCCATACTGAAGTACATAGCCGCGGTCTTCGTCTGGATCGCGATCGCCGCCTGGGTGGTCACGTTCGTCAACATGCTGATCACGCTGTGGAGACGACCGCTGTCCTCGGGTTTGTCGTGATGCCCGATCCCAAACGGACATCTCCTCGTGACCTGCATCAATGAAATCCGTGCCCCATATCACCCGGATCAGGCAACGAGATCAAAATAAACGGAGAAATAATTACTGATAGTGTAGCTGTAATATAAACTCCTATTTAGTGTCAGGTTGGCAACGAGAGGAGCATTCGCCGATGACGAGGGTGATCAGCCCGTTGCCGGGGGTTTCGGTACCTGTGCAGGGGGCAAAACGTTCGGGGGGCTGGGAACAGACCTGCACACCGGTGGTGTCGGTGACACTTTCTCTCATGGACCCGGCGTTTTCTGTGTATAGATTCTCAACAGGTGCAGACATCACGCTGGTACATTGAGTTTGGGTCTCCGGCTGAAACCGGGGACCGAACCTGGCGTATGGGTATTTCAGGCGACCCGGAAAGAGGTGTGAGTTGGCCAGGACGACGAGTGCTCTGACCAGGGGGTTGCAGTACCTGCGCAGGGGGCAGGAACGCTCCGGAGGGTGGAACGAGATAAGCGCCCGGGACAGGGGCTGGGAGTACACCTACGAGAACCGCTGGCAGCACGACAAGGTGGTGCGCTCCACCCACGGGGTGAACTGTACGGGCTCGTGCTCCTGGCAGGTTTACGTGAAGGACGGCATCATAACCTGGGAGACCCAGGCGGTGGATTACCCTTCCAACGGTCCGGACTTCCCGGAGTACGAGCCGCGGGGATGTCCGAGGGGGGCATCGTTCTCCTGGTACACCTACTCGCCCCTGAGGATCAAACACCCCTACGTGAGGGGGGCTCTGCTCGAGCTGTGGCGCAGGGCGAAGGCCGAGAAGGGTGACCCGGTGGAGGCGTGGGCCTCTATCGTCGAGGATCCCGAGAAGGCGAGAAGCTACAAGAGCCGGAGGGGCAAGGGAGGGTTGGTGCGGGCCTCGTGGGAGGAGGTCGTCGAGCTCATAGCCTCCGCCCACGTCTACACCATAAAGAAGTACGGCCCCGACAGGGTCATGGGCTTCAGCCCGATCCCCGCGATGAGCATGGTCTCTTACGCGTCGGGGACGCGCTTTCTCTCGCTCATCGGCGGTGTGATCCCGAGCTTCTACGACTGGTATTCGGACTTGCCTACGGCCTCGCCGCAGATCTGGGGAGACCAGACCGACGTACCGGAGTCCGCCGACTGGTACAACGCAAGCTACCTCATCATGTGGGGATCGAACATCCCCATAACCAGGACCCCGGACGCCCACTTCATGACCGAGGCGCGCTACAAGGGACAGAAGACGGTCGTCGTCTCGCCGGACTACTCCGACCACACCAAGTTCGCCGACCACTGGCTGCCGGCGCACCCCGGCACCGACGGGGCGCTGGCGCTGGCGATGGGGCACGTGATCCTCAAAGAATTCTACGTGCAGAGGCAGGTGCCCTACTTCGTGGAATACGCGAAGAAGTACACGGACCTGCCGTTTCTGATCACGCTTGAGGAGGGCGAGGGCGGCGCGCATCTCCCTGGCCGCTTCCTCCGTCTTTCGGACCTGGGTGGCAAAGAGGAGAACGCCGAGTGGAAGCCGGTCCTGCTCGACGGCGAAACCGGTGAGGTCAAGAGCCCGAACGGCACCCTCGGCACCCGCTACGGGGAAGAAGGAGAGGGTAGGTGGAACCTGGATCTCGGGGGGATCGACCCATCGCTCACCCTGCTGGGCCGCCACCACCAGCTCGTCGAGGTGAGCTTCCCCCGTTTCGATACCAGAGAGGTGATCGTACGCGGGGTGCCTGCCAAGCGGGTCGGGGATCATCTGGTGACGACGGTCTTCGACCTGCTGCTCGCGCACTACGGCGTAAGGAGGGAAGGGCTCCCCGGCAAGTGGCCCGAGGGGTACGATGACCCCGAACCCTACACGCCCGGCTGGCAGCAGGAGATAACCGGTGTGGACTCGGGGAGGGCAGCACGCATAGCCCGGGAGTTCGCCCGCAACGCCGAGAGGACCAATGGCAGATCAATGATAGTGATGGGCGCCGGCACGAACCATTGGTATCACTCGGATCAGATCTACCGGGCCATGCTCACGCTCGTCCTGCTGTGTGGATGTCAGGGAGTAAACGGAGGGGGATGGGCGCATTACGTAGGCCAGGAGAAGGTGAGACCGTTCACCGGCTGGTCGACGATGGCCTTCGCACTCGACTGGAATCGTCCCCCGCGTCACATGGCCGGCACCTCGCTGTGGTATCTGGCCACCGATCAGTGGCGTTACGAGCCGGGCTCTCCGGAAGAACTCTCTTCGCCTACTGCGAAAGGCATGTTCTCCGGCATGCACTTCGTGGATTGTCTCGCCCTTTCAGCGCGCCTGGGCTGGCAGCCCTCCCATCCGACCTTCGACCGCAACCCGCTAGAGATAGCCGAGGCGGCCGGGAGAGAAGGCATCCCGGTCGAGGAGTATGTCGTGAGAGAGCTCAAGGAAGACAGGCTTCACTTCGCCTGCGAGGACCCCGACGCCCCGCAGAACTTCCCCAGGGTTCTGACGCTGTGGCGCTCGAACCTCCTCGGTTCTTCGGGCAAGGGGCACGAGTACTTCCTCAAGCACCTGCTCGGGGTGCCGGACGCAGCGGTGCGCAACGAGGAGACGCCCGAAGAGCTGAGGCCAAAGGACGTGCGCTGGCGCGAGGAGGCTCCGGTCGGCAAGCTCGATCTTCTCGTCACGATGGACTTCCGCAAGAATGGCTCCTCCATGTACTCCGACATAGTGCTGCCGGCGGCGACGTGGTACGAGAAGCACGACCTCTCCTCCACGGACATGCATCCGTTTGTACACCCGTTCAACCCGGCGATCGACCCGCCGTGGGAGGCCAGAAGCGACTGGGACTCTTTCAAGGCCATAGCGAAGAGGTTCTCCGAGCTGGCGAAGGACCACCTCGGGGTGAGAAAGGACGTCGTGGCCACGCCCCTCATGCACGACAGCCCGGATGAGATCGCACAACCATTCGGTGAAGTCAGGGATTGGAAGAAAGGTGAGTGTGAGCCGGTACCGGGCAAGACGATGCCCAGGCTCACCGTTATAGAGCGCGACTACACCGCCGTCTTCCAGAAGATGTGCTCGCTGGGGCCTCTGGTCGAGGAGCTCGGCATCGGCAGCAAGGGCGTGACATGGAAACCGAAGCTCGAGGTCGACGAGATGCGCCGTCAGAACGGCGTCGTAAGGGAGGGTCCTGCCGCCGGCAGGCCGCGCCTGGAGCGCGCGGATCAGGTCTGCGAAGCCATCCTGGCGCTCTCCGGGACCACCAACGGGCGCCTCGCGGTGGAAGGCTTCAAAGCCTTGGAGAAGCGCACCGGCCTGAAGCTCGTTGATCTGGCGGAGGAGAGAGGCGATGAACGGATAACCTTCCGGGACATAACGGCGCAGCCGCGCAAGGTCATCGCCTCCCCGGAGTGGTCGGGGATGGAGAGCCGCACCAGGCGTTACTCTCCTTTCACTATAAACGTCGAGAAAAAGAAGCCCTGGCACACGCTGACCGGGCGCCAGCACTTCTACCTGGACCACGAGTGGATGCTCGAGTATGGAGAGGCGCTCCCCATCTTCAAGCCACCGCTGGACCTCGGGTACGATGCCCGTTCTCTCGGAGATGGCAGAACCGAGGTTACGGTGCGCTACCTCACCCCGCACTCCAAGTGGTCCATCCACTCCGAGTATCAGGACAACCTGAGGATGCTGGAGCTCTTCCGGGGAGGTCCCGTGGTGTGGATGAGCGTGGAGGATGCGAACAAGATAGACGTCAAAGACAACGACTGGATCGAGGTCTACAACGTGCACGGGGTCATCTCCGCCCGTGCAGTTGTCTCGCACCGGATCCCCGAGGGCACGGCGATCATGTACCATGCCCAGGACAGGCATGTCAACGTGCCCATCTCCGAGGTCAGCGGCACCCGCGGCGGAACCGACAACTCGACGACCAGGATAGTCGTCAAACCCACTCACATGATAGGCGGCTACGCGCAGTTCACGTTCGCACTCAACTACTACGGCCCGGCGGGATCGCAACGGGATACCGTGACCGTCATCCGCAAGCGCCAGAGGGAGGTGGCCTACTGATGCTGGTCAAGGCCCAGATCGGGATGGTGATGAACCTGGACAAGTGCATCGGGTGCCACACCTGCTCCGTGACCTGCAAGAACACCTGGACGAACCGGGAGGGTACTGAGTACATCTGGTTCAACGACGTGGAGACCAAGCCCGGGGTGGGCTACCCCAAAGAGTGGGAGAACCAGGACCGGTGGAACGGCGGCTGGCAGCTGAAGAAGGACGGCAAGCTGGAGCTCAAGGCCGGGGGGAAGCTCAAGAAGCTGGCGAACATCTTCTACAACCCGGACCTTCCGGTCATAGAAGATTACTATGAACCGTGGACCTACGACTACGAGACCCTGACCAGCGCGAAGCCTTCAGCCCACCAGCCTGTTGCAAGGCCTCAATCGAGGATAACGGGGGAGCCGATGGAGCTCGAGTGGGGTCCCAACTGGGAGGACGACCTGGCGGGCTCGCAGGAGAGCGCCCCCCACGATCCGAACATCTCCGAAGACATCCAGGAGCGGGTGCGCATGGAGTACGAGAAGGTCTTCATGATGTACCTGCCGCGCATCTGCGAGCACTGCCTCAACCCCTCCTGCGTCGCCTCCTGCCCCTCTGGAGCGATGTACAAGCGGGACGAGGACGGGATAGTGCTGGTGGACCAGGAGCAGTGCCGGGGCTGGCGCTACTGCGTCACGGGCTGCCCCTACAAGAAGGTCTACTTCAACTGGCACACGGGCAAGGCCGAGAAGTGCACGCTCTGCTACCCGCGCATCCAGAACGGCGACCCGACGATCTGCTCCGAGACGTGCGTGGGACGCATCCGCTACATAGGTGTTCTGCTCTACGACGCCGACCGGGTCGAGGAGGCGGCCTCCACCCCGGATGAGAAGGAGCTCCTCGACGCCCAGCGCTCCATCTTCCTCGATCCCCACGACCCCGAGGTCATAGAACAGGCGCGCTTCGACGGGATCCCGGAGGACTGGATCGAGGCAGCCCAGAGATCGCCCCTCTACAAGCTCGCGATCGAATGGGGCGTGGCGCTGCCCCTCCACCCGGAGTACCGGACGCTTCCCATGGTCTGGTACGTGCCGCCGCTCTCCCCGGTGATGAGCCTCATAGAAGACGGCGAGCCCGACCCGGACGCGGTCTTCCCGGCGATAGAGGAGATGCGCATCCCCAACAAGTACCTGGCCAACCTGCTCACCGCGGGAGACGAGGAGGAGATAAAGCGGGTTTTGAGGCGCCTCGCGGCGATGAGGGCCTACATGAGGGAGCTGGACATAGCCGGAGAGGCAGACCCCCGGCTCGCCGAGGATGCCGATCTCGGCGAAGATCAGATAGTAGAGATGTACCGGCTCCTCGCCATAGCCAACTACGACGAGCGCTACGTGATCCCGAAGGCCCACAAGGAGCTCGCCCTGGAGCTCGACGCGCAGGCGCAGGGCGCCTGCGGTCTGGACTTCGCCGGGGGCCCCGGAAGCTGCGCGAGCGTGGAAGGTACCCAGAGGAACGAAGCCTTCTACTCGATGAAGGAGGAGCTCGAGGAGAAGGCCCGGGCGATGGGCGGGAGGCTCAAGGCCCCGAACGTCAACTTCTTCCGCTCCAAGGCAGACTTCGAGGCGTTCCACCTCAAGGGGGCGGGCGCGTGATCTTCAAGATCATCTCGATCCTCCTGAGCTACCCGGACGAGGAGATGATCTCCTCGCGCGAGGAGATAGCACGGGTCGTGCAGGACCTCGAAGACTCCCCGGCCAGGGAGAGCATAGAGCGTTTTCTGCTCTACTGGCAGAACACCCCCCCGCTCAAGCTCCAGGCCGACTACGCCGAAACCTTCGACTTCGCGGCCAAGAACACCCTCTACCTCAGCTACTTCCGCTACGGAGACGAGAGAAGGAGAGGGCAGGCCCTCATAGACCTCAAATGGACCTATGCGAGGGCCGGATACGCCGTGGAGAGCGATGAGCTACCCGACTACCTGCCGCTCATGCTCGAGTTCGCAAACGAAGATCCCGAGACAGGTATGAAGCTCCTCTCGGAGTATCGGGCGGGGCTCGAGGTGATGAGGAAGGCGCTCCTCCAGATGCGAAGCCCCTACACCCACCTCATCGACGCCCTGAGGAGCCTCCTGCCAGAGGTGAGCGAGCGGGAGATGGAGGAAGCCAGGGAACTGGTGGCCAAGGGTCCGCCCCGCGAGCTGGTGGGCCTGGAGGCCTACGGCTCGGAGGGACCTCAGGCCCCTCCTCAAAGCAAGGTCGTCTTCGACGGGAGAAGAAGATAGATGAACCTGCTGGACAACTTCACGTGGGTGATCTGGCCGTATTTGGCCATGGCGTCCTTCGTCGTGGGACACGCGTTCCGCTACCGCTACGACCAGTTCGGATGGACCTCCGAATCGAGCGAGCTTCTCGAGAAAAGATCTCTCAAGTGGGGCTCGGTCCTCTTCCACATCGGGATCATCTTTGCGTTTCTCGGGCACGTGATGGGCATCCTCATCCCGATCCAGTTCTACCACGCCATAGGCTTCAAGGACCCCTGGTACGAGATACTCTCGCTGTGGGCCGGGACGGCCGCCGGGGCAGCCGCGCTCATCGGCATCCTGATCATAAACATGAGGCGCTGGCTGGTGAAGAAGGTGAGGCGCACGACCAAAAACAACATCAAGTTCTTCATAGACTTTCTGCTCCTGGTGGTGATAGCCATAGGCCTCGTAGTGACGCTCGGTTACAGGATATGGGTCGGGCTTCTGAACATGCCCGGTTCGTCGTTTTTCGGCAGCCCGACCTTCGACTACCGCACCTCGATAGGGCCGTGGGCCAGGAGCCTCTTCTCCTTCGCTCCAGACCCCAACCTGATGTCCCCCGTGCCGGTGATCTTCAAGATCCACATAATCCTTGCTTTCCTGCTCTTTGCACTGTGGCCCTACTCGCACCTGGTGCACGTGTGGAGCGCTCCGATAGGATACCTGCGACGCCGCCGCATCCAGTACCGCAGCAGAAACCCCGAAGTTGCGATGGCCCAGGCACGTCGCCGGCCAGGAGAGACCACCAGTAAGCTACATGCTGCGGACAGGCAGGAGCTTGAGTAACCTGAAAGACAGGGTGGTGGCGGTGCTCGGAGCCCAGGACGAGCCAGGAACGTCCGTGGCCCTGGCATTGGCCAGGGAAGGCGCGGTCCTGGTCCTCGGCGGGCAGGACCGCCACCGCCTCGAAGCCTTGCAAAGAGAGGTCGAGGCCCACGACGGACAGGCGGCGGTCGTGGGTGTGCATCCGGCCAAGCGTCACCATCCGTCACGTCTCGTAGAGACGGCCACAGACGCCTTCGGGGGCCTCGACGCGCTGGTCTTCGCCGTCGAGGCCAGAGCATCCTCGCTCTCCTCTGGAGATCTCGACTCCTGGGAACGGGCGCTGGAGGCGGGCCTGAAGGGCTTTCTGTACGCGATCTCAGCGGCCATACCTGCGATGCGTAAAAGAGGTGGCCGTATCGTATCCCTGAACAAAGCAGCACCCGATCCGATAACTGCCGCATCTCAGGAGGCACGCGGAGTAATTCTGAGAGAGCTGGCCCGGGAGCTATCCCCGGAAGGGATTAAAACCGGGGAGATCACAGTCGAAGAGGGAGCGGCCTCCGAAGAGGTTGTAAGGGAGGTCATCTCTCTCCTGACCGATGAGAAGAGAGGGTTCTCAATCCGCCCGACGGGACAGGGATGATCGGCTTGCCGAACAGATACCCCAGACCCTTCAAAATCCCGTGCGCCCGGTGAAGAGGTGGATAACGCCGATAGAAATTCCTCCCTCAGTTTGTTACACTCTCCGCTGCGCGGGGGCGTAGTTCAGTTGGTTAGAACGCCGGCCTGTCACGCCGGAGGCCGCGGGTTCGAGTCCCGTCGCTCCCGCCGACCAGCGAGGCGGGATAGCTCAGTCGGTAGAGCACGTGACTGAAAATCACGGTGTCCCCGGTTCGATTCCGGGTCCCGCCACTTACAAAATTCCTGCAGATAACGGGAAAGCAAGAAGGCCCCGGCGAATCGCCGGGGCCTTTTGACAGTTGCCGAAACCAGGGGTTGCCGGCGTCTATCCGAGAACCTCCTCCATAGCATCCGCCAGGCCGCCTCCCATTCCGGAGAGAACGTTGGCTGCAGATATCCAGGTTACGGCGATGGTAGCGTGCCCCAGAAGCTCCTGAACAAAACTTCGGGTGCTGCCATTTGAGAGCAGCATAATGAAGGCAAATCCACTCGGGTTGCAGCAGAGAGGCCTCGGAAATGCGGCCGAGATCTCTCTTTGCATCTGCAGAACACCGCCGTTTGCAGGGAGTTTAGAGTGGGCGATGGTGGGTTCGAACCACCGACCTCCTCCTTGTAAGGGAGGCGCTCTACCCCTGAGCTAATCGCCCCGCGAATAGACTACCAGACGGTCAATCATCGAACAATCGACGGTGCGGCGTCACCCGCCGCACCATGCCCCCAACGGGATTCGAACCCGTGCCGCCGCCTTGAAAGGGCGGAATCCTAGGCCGCTAGACGATGGGGGCCCGTGAGCCAGGTAGGAATCGAACCTACGACACGAGGATTAAAAGTCCCCTGCTCTACCACTGAGCTACTGGCCCACCCGAAAGTTTAACAAACAACGGCCCTAGTGCAGGAAATGTCTCCTTCCGGTGAAGATCATGGCGACACCGCGGCGCTCGGCGGCCTCCACGACCTCGGGATCGCGCTTCGATCCCCCTGGCTGGATGACGGCCGATACGCCGGCTTCGGCCAGGACTTCGAGCCCGTCCGGGAACGGGAAGAAAGCGTCGCTCGCGGCGGCGGCCCCCGTGGCGCGGTCCCCCGCCTTGCGCACGGCTATCTCCGCAGCCTCGACCCGGCTCATCTGCCCGGCCCCCACCCCGACCGTCGCACCGTCCTTCGCCAGGACGATGGCGTTGCTCTTGACCTGCCGCGCCACCCGCCAGGCGAAGAGCAGATCCCGCATCTGTCCTGCGGTGGGGGCTTTTCTGGTGGCCGTCCGGTACTCGTCGGGGGGCTCCACCACGTCGGCCTGCTGCTGCAGCATGCCACCGCTGACGTACTTCGCGGAGAGAGGCGAGCGGGGGGGTGGGGTTCCTTCGAGCAGGATCATGTTGGGCTTGCCGGAGAATATCCGCCTGGCCTCGTCGGAGAAGCCGGGAGCAACGAGGATCTCGGTGAAGACACCCGAGATCTCCTCGGCCAGCTCCCCGTCGACCTCCTCCCCGAGGGCGACGATCCCGCCGAAGGCGGAGGTGGGGTCCGAGGCGAGCGCCCTGCGGTACGCCTCCACCGGGCTGGCGGCGACCGCCGCCCCGCAGGGGTTGGCGTGCTTGACGATCACGGCCGCGCTCTCGTCCGGGAATCCACCCATGAGGTCAGCGAGCAGCGTCCTCGCCGCGTCGAGGTCGTAGAGGTTGTTGAACGAGATCTCCTTGCCCTGAAGCTGCTCGAGGTCGGAGAGCAGGTGCCGCTCCCCGATGCGGGCGTAGAAGGCAGCCTCCTGGTGCGGGTTCTCCCCGTAGCGCAGCGGCATCACCCTGCGGTAGCCCTCGACCAGAACCTCCGGGAACGCCTCCCCCCGCCCGAGCCAGCCCGCGATGGCCGCGTCGTAGAGTGCGGTGCGGCGGAACGCGGCGAGCGCCAGGCGCCTGCGCGTCTCGCGCGAGACGCCTCCATTCCTGAGCTCTGAGAGAACCTCCGCGTAGTGCTCCGGTCCGGGCACCACGACGACCGACTCGAAGTTCTTCGCCGCCGCCCGTAGCATCGCCGGTCCCCCGATGTCTATCTGCTCGATGGCCTCGGGCTCCGAAGCCCCGCCGCCGACGGTCCTCTCGAACGGGTAGAGGTCGATGCAGACGAGGTCCACCGGCTCTATGCCGAGCCCGGAGATCTCACGCAGGTGCTCCGGGTCTCTGCGGTCGGCCAGGATGCCGCCGTGGATCTTCGGGTGCAGCGTCTTCACCCTGCCGCCGAGGATCTCGGGCTCCCCGGTCACCTCCGAGACGGAGACGACCTCGACGCCCGACGCCTTGAGATGGCGCGCCGTCCCCCCGGTCGAGACGATCTCGAAGTTTAGCTCCACGAGCCCACGGGCGAACCCCACGAGCCCGCTCTTGTCCGAGACGGAGATCAGAGCCCTCTTCCTGCCCCCATCGCTCATACCTTCACCCTCCCCCAGAAGTAGTCCGCGACCGCCCCGACGAGCAGCCGGTGCTCGACCGGGTGCAGCCGCTCGAGCAGCGTCTCCTCGGTGTCGCCGGGCAGGATCGGCACCCGCTCCTGAGCCAGGATCGGCCCGGCATCCACCTCCTCGACCATGAGGTGCACCGTCACCCCCGTCTCCCTCTCCCCGGCCTCGAGCGCCCGCCTCACCGCGCCCAGCCCGCGGAAACGCGGCAGCAGCGAGGGGTGCACGTTGATGATCGCCGGGAAGCGCTCCAGGAATACCGGAGAGAGTATCCTCATGTATCCGGCCCCCACCACGAGCTCCACGTCATACGCCGCGATCCTCTCGGCCAGCTCGGCGTCGTACTCTTCGCGGGTGGCGAAGCATGCCGGATCGACGTGCTCGACCGGCACCCCCGCCCTCCGGGCTCGCTCGAATGCGTAGGCATCTTTCCTGTCCCCGCCGACGACCGCGACGTGTCCCGGGTAGGCATCGAGAAGAGCCTGGAGGTTCGTCCCAGACCCGGAGACGAGCACCCCGAAGCGTGCCCCCTCGGGAAGCCGTCTACCCAAACGACACCCCCCTCCGCTCCACGACCTCCCCGATGCGCCATGCCACACACCCCGCCTCCCGCACCACGCCGACCGCCCGCTCCGCCTCCTCCGCGGGCACCACGGCGCAGAAGCCCACCCCGAGGTTGAAGACCCTGCGCATCTCGTCCTCGGGGATACCGCCTGCCCGGCGTATGAAGCCGAATACCTCCGGCTCCTCCCACGAGGAGGCTTCGAGGTGCGCCCCGAAGCCGCCGAGGGCCCGCGGCAGGTTCCCCGGGAGCCCTCCCCCCGTGATGTGCGCCATCCCGCGCACCTCGATTTTCTCCCTGAGCGCCAGGATCTCCTTCACGTAAGCCCGGTGCGGTTCCAGGTAGAGCTCGCCCAGAGGCCGGTCCAGCCCCTCCGGCACATCCGCGTAGGAGAGGCCCGCCTCCGAGACGATCTTCCGGGCGAGCGTATACCCGTTCGTGTGCAGCCCGCTCGAAGCGAGCCCGATCACCGCGTCCCCCGCCCTCACCCTCTCGCCCCGCACCAGCTCGTCCCGCTCGCAGGCGCCGACGCACACCCCCACGACCTCGAAGTCCCCCGCCCCGTAGAGCCCCGGCATCTCCGCCGTCTCCCCGCCGACGAGCGAGATCCCGAGCCTCTGGCAGGCCCCGGCGGCCCCGCAGGCGATCTCCGCGACGGCCTCGGGGTCGAGGACGCCCGTCCCCACGTAGTCCAGGAACAACAGCGGACGCGCCCCGGCGGCGAGCACGTCGTTCGCGCAGTGGTTGACGATATCCTCCCCCAAAGAGGCGTACCGCCCCGTCTCCCTCGCGACGAGAACCTTCGTGCCCACCCCGTCTATCGTCGAGGCGAGGACGGGATCGCGATACCCGGAGAGCCCGTAGAGGCCGGCGAAACCGCCGGGGTAGGGGACGACGGAGGGGCCGTGGGTCGCCTCGACGGCCGAGCGCATCCGCGACAGGGCCTGCTCCGCGCGCTCCAGCGAGACGCCGGACTCCTCGTAGGCTCCGGACAGGGCGCTACCTCCTCTCCAGCGCAAACTTCTCCGCCGCTCCCTCGACGGGATACTCGCCGTCGAAGCAGGCCCGGCAGAGACGGCCCTTCGGGCGCCCGGTCGCCGCGACCATCCCGTCGACCGAGAGGTAGGCGAGCGAGGTCGCGCCGATCATCCGCCGGATCTCCTCGACCGAATAGCGGGCCGCGGCGAGCTGGTCCTCCGTGTCCATGTCTATCCCGTAGTAGCAGGGGCCGATCACCGGCGGCGAGGAGACGCGGAAGTGCACCTCCTTAGCCCCGGCCTCGAAGAGCATCCGGACCAGCTTGCGGCTGGTGTTACCCCGCACGATCGAGTCGTCCACCACGACGACCCGCTTACCATCGATGACCGAGGGAAGGGGGTTGAGCTTGAGGCGCAGCCCCAGCTGGCGCATCCCGTCGGTCGGCTGGATGAAGGTCCTGCCGACGTAGCGGTTCTTGATGAGCCCCTCGGCGTACGGGATGCCGCTGCGGCGGGAGTAGCCTATGGCGGCCATGATCCCGGAGTCCGGCACCGGGATCACGACGTCGGCGTCGGCCGGGGCCTCCTCAGCGAGCCGCTCGCCCATCTTCTCGCGCGAGTCGGCGACCTCCTGGCCGCCGAAGCGGGAGTCGGGTCGGGCGAAGTAGACGTACTCGAAGACGCACAGCGCGGGGCGGGGCTGCTGCGCCCGGTGGCTGCGGAGCCCGCCGTCGTCGATCACGACGACCTCCCCCGGCTCGACCTCGCGCAGGAAACGCGCCCCGATGATGTCCAGACCACACGTCTCGCTCGAGACGGCGTACCCGCCCTCGACCTCCCCGATGCACAGGGGACGGAAGCCCTGCGGATCGCGGAAGGCGACGAGCGCATCCCGGCAGATCATCGCGACCGAGTACGCCCCCTTCAGACGGCCCATCGCGCTCCCCACCGACTCCTCGACCGGGTATCCCCTCTCCAGGAAGGCGACGACGCACGCCGCGATCAGGCTGGTATCCGAGGTGGAGTGGAACTCGAAGCCCTCACTCGCCAGCTCGTCGCGCAACGCGGCTGAGCCCACCAGGTTGCCGTTGTGCGCCACGGCGACGTTTATCTCCCCTCTCCCGTGGAACTCGGGCTGGGCGTTCTCCCAGGAGGCCGACCCGGTCGTAGAGTAGCGCACGTGCCCCAGAGAGATGTGCCCGTCCTCGAGCGCGGCGAGCTTCGCCTCGTCGAAGACCTGCGAGACGAGCCCCATCTCGCGCATCGCGGTCGTCCTCTCCCCGTCGGAGATGGCGATCCCGGCGGACTCCTGGCCCCGGTGCTGCAGGGCATACAGCCCGAAGTAGGTCTGCTGGGCGAGCTCGCCCGCGAGCGCCCGGGAGTACATCCCGAAGACCCCGCAGGCCTCCTTCGGCTTGTCTTCAAGGCTCAAAGCGGCTCACCTCGCTCCAGAGGGTGCACTGCAAAGGCTTACACACGGCTGATTCTAACCGCTCCTCCCGCCATCGCCGAAGAGATCCCGCCCGTAGGCCTCCTCCATCTCTTTGAGCGAGAGGTCGATCAGGGCGCCGACCCTGAAGCGCTCCCCGCCGGTGCGCCCGACCCGGCGGCAGTCGGCGCCGGCATCACCCGCGATCCGCTCGACCTCCTCCAGCCTCTCCCCGGGCAGGGCGACGAGAAACCCGGCCCCACGCTCCCCGAACAGCAGGACGTCCGGGCGGGCTCCTTCCGCCGGGTCTCCCTCGTACTCGAACCCGATCCCCCCGGCGAGCGCCATCTCGGCGAGCGCGAAGACCTCTCCTCCACCCGAGACGTCGTGGGCGGTATCGACGAGGCCGCGCTCTATGAGGCCGCGGACGAGGTCCGCGTAGCGCCTCTCCTCCGCGAGGTCGGGCTCCGGGGGAACGCCCGCGACCCGGCCGTGGATCACCTCGAGGTACTCCGAGCCGGCGAGCGAGGGCTCGACCGGCGCGCCGACCGCCAGTACGACATCCCCCTCCCGCTTGAAAGCCGGCGTTGCGTGCCGCCGCACGTCCTCCATCACCCCGACCATCCCGACGACCGGGGTCGGGTAGATCGCACCGCGCGAGGTCTCGTTGTAGAGGCTGACGTTGCCACCCACGACCGGCGTCCCGAAGACCTCGCACGCCCGCGCCATCCCCTCGATGCAGCGGGCGAGCTGGTAGTAGGCGTCGGGCTTCTCGGGGTTGCCGAAGTTCAGGCAGTCGGTCACCGCCACGGGTCTCGCCCCGACGCACGAGAGGTTGCGGTACGCCTCGGCGACCGTGGAGGCAGCCCCACCCTCCGGGTCCAGGTAGCAGTGCCGCCCCCGACCGTCGGTCGTGAGCGCGTACCCGAGGTTGGTGCCCTTCACCCGCATCACCGCCGCGTCCGCCCCGGGCCGCACCACGGTGTCCGTCCCGACCTCGTGGTCGTACTGGCCGTAGACGCTCCTCCGCGAGCAGAGGTTCGGATGCGAGAGCATCCGGAGAAGCACCGCCCCGTAGTCCTCCGGAGGTGGGACGTCCCCGACCTCGAACCTTCGAACCTCCTCCAGGTACGCCGGTCGCACCACCTCCCGCTCGTAGGCCGGGGCGTCGGCGAGGTAGGAGGCGGGTACCGAAGCGGCAACCTCCCCGCCGGAGATCACGCACAGCTCCCCGTGTCCCGCGACGCGTCCTATCGGGGCGGCGACGAGCCCGTAGCGCCCTGCGATCCCGATCACCCGCTCCACCTTCTCCGGCTCGACGACCGCGAGCATCCGCTCCTGCGACTCGGAGAGCATTATCTCGTGGGGCTCCATCCCCTCCTCGCGCAGCGGCACCTCGTCCACGTCCACCTCGACGCCGACGCCGCCCCTGGCGGCCATCTCGGAAGCGCTCGACGTGATCCCGGCCGCCCCCATGTCCTGCAACGCGACGAGCAAACCCCCGCGCACCAGCTCGAGACAGCACTCGATGAGCATCTTCCCGCAGAACGGGTCGCCGACCTGCACGTTGGAGCGCCGCATCTCGGAGTCCGAGGAAAGCTCGTCGGAGGCGAAGGTCGCCCCGTGGATGCCGTCCCTGCCGGTCTTAGACCCGATGAGGACGAGCACGTTCCCCTCCCCCGAGGCCCTCGCGCTCATGATCCCGTCCGTGCGCACGAGCCCGGCGCACATCACGTTCACGAGCGGGTTGCCGGAGTAAGCCGGGGAGAAGGCGAGCTCGCCCCCCACCGTCGGGACGCCGATCGCGTTCCCGTAGCCACCCACGCCGCGCACCACCTCCCCGAAGAGGTAGCGGCTGCGCTCCTCCCCCGGCGGTCCGAAGCGCAGCGAGTCGAGCAGCGCCACCGGCCGGGCGCCGAGGGCGAGGATGTCCCGGATGATCCCGCCGACCCCCGTCGCCGCCCCCTCGTAGGGCTCGACGGCGGAAGGGTGGTTGTGGCTCTCTATCTTGAACGCGAGCGCCCAGCCCTCGCCGAGCTCGACGACCCCCGCGTTCTCCCCCGGCCCCTGCAGCACCCGCTCCCCGCCGGTCGGCAGCCGCCGCAGGAGCGGTCGGGAGTTCTTGTAGCCGCAGTGCTCGCTCCACATCACGCTGAAGAGCGAGAGCTCGAGGAAGTTCGGCTCCCGACCGAGGAGGCCGACGATGCGCCCGTACTCGGCGTCGGAGAGCCCGAGCGTGGCGTGGGTCTTCTCCGCGCTCAAAGCGCCGCCCCCACCAGCACCGAGCGCAGTATCCCGAGCCCGTCCTCCGAGCCGAGGAGAGGGTCCGAGGCCCGCTCGGGGTGCGGCATCACCCCGACAACGTTTCGCCCCTCGTTGCAGACGCCCGCGATGTCGTTGACCGAGCCGTTGGGGTTCTCCAGGTAGCGCAACACGACGCGCCCCTCTTCTTCGAGCGCATCGAGTGTCCCGCCATCGGCGAAGTAGCAGCCGTCGTTGTGGGCGACGGGGAGGACGAGCTCCTCCCCGGCCCCACACCCCGAGGTCCAGGGGGTGTCCGTCCGCTCGACGCGCACCCGCACCCGACGGCAGACGAAGCGCAAAGCAGCGTTGCGTAGCAGCGCGCCGGGCAACAGATGCGCCTCGCAGAGCACCTGGAACCCGTTGCAGACCCCGAGCACCGGACCTCCCTCGCGGGCGAAGCGCTCGACGGACTGCATGACGGGCGCGAAGCGGGCGATCGCGCCGGGCCGCAGGTAATCTCCATAGGAGAAGCCGCCGGGCAGGATCACGGCGTCTGAGCCCTTGAGGGTTCTTTCGGCGTGCCAGAGGGCGACGGGTTCGGCCCCCACCCTCTCGACCGCGTAGAGGGCGTCGCGGTCGCAGTTGGAGCCGGGGAAGACGACGACGCCTATCCTCACCCCTCGAGCACCTCCCACTCGTACTCCTCGATGGTCGGGTTGGCGAGCAGCCGGCGGCACATCGCCTCGACCTCGTCGGCCCGCTCGACCTCGAGCTCCACGAGACGTCCGACGCGCACGCTCTCCACCCCCTCGAAGCCGAGCGCGGGGAGCGCGCTCTTCACCGCCTCGCCCTGCGGGTCGAGGATGCCCCGCTTCGGCCGGACCAGCACCCGCACCTTCAAGAGCCCCTCACCCTCCTCAGTATCTCGGCGTAGGCCTCCTCCACCCCGCCGAGGTCGCGCCGGAAGCGGTCCTTGTCCAGCCTCTCGCCGGTTTCGGCATCCCAGAAGCGGCAGGTGTCCGGGCTGATCTCGTCGGCCAGCATCAGATTGCCCTCCGCGTCGCGCCCGACCTCTATCTTGAAGTCGACGAGGGTAACCCCCCGCTCCGCGAAGAAGGGGTAGAGGATCTCGTTCACCCGGAGCCCGAGCTCCTCGCAGAAGGCGAGCTCCTCGTCGGTCATCCCGAGCTCCCTGAAGTGATACCAGTTGAGCATCGGGTCCCCGAGCTCGTCGCTCTTGTAGCACAGCTCGACGATCGGGGCCTTGAGCTTGCGCCCCTCCTCGTAGCCGAGGCGCCTCGCGAGAGATCCGGCGGCGACGTTGCGCACGATGACCTCGACGGGGAGCATCTCGAGCTTTCTGGTCTTTATCGTTCTCTCGTCGGTCTGCTCGATGAAGTGGGTGGGGACGCCGTGCTCCTCCAGGTAGGCGAAGAGCGCGGCGCTCATCGCGGCGTTGGTCTCCCCCTTGCCCTCCCACGAGCCGCGTTTTTTGCCGTCGAAGGCGGTCGCCTCGTCCTTGTAGCGGTGCAGCAGCACCCCTTCCTCGTCGGTGACGTAGACCTTCTTGGCCTTGCCCTCGTAGATCAGGGTCTCACCCATCCTCGAGTCTCCTTCTGAGCTTCTGTACCCGCTCGTAGACGACCTCCAGGTTGCGCAGCGCGTAGGCGGGGTCGAAGAGGTCGTCGAGCCTTCCATCGAGCCTCTCCCTGACCTCCTCCCTCTTCTGCAGCAGCTCCCGGAAGCCCCCCTCGCCCCGCCAGGCCCGCATCGCGGCGTCCTGCACCACGGCGTAGGCGTCGTCGCGGTCCATCCCGCTCTCGACGAGCGCGAGCAGGACGCGCCCGGAGAAAACGATCCCGCCGCCGGAGTTCAGGTTCGCGAGCATCCTCTTCCTGTCGACCTCGAGCCCGCGCAGGATGCGCAGCGCGGTGCGCAGCATGTAGTAGGAGAGGATCGTCGCGTCCGGGAGCACCACCCGCTCGGCCGAGGAGTGGGAGATGTCCCGCTCCTGCCAGAGGGCGTTGTTCTCGAACCCGACCATCGCGTAACCGCGCAGCAGGCGGGCCATCCCGCACAGCCTCTCCGCGAGGATCGGGTTGCGCTTGTGGGGCATCGCCGAGGATCCCTTCTGTCCCCTCCCGAACGGCTCGGCCAGCTCGCGCACCTCGGTGCGCTGGGCTCCCCTTATCTCGAGCGCGATCTTCTCGATGGTCGAGCCGAGGACGGCGAGCGCCGAGAGCACCTCCGCGTGGCGGTCGCGCTGGACGATCTGGGTCGAGGCCGGCTCGTGGGAGAGCCCGAGCTCTTCGCAGGCCAGCTCCTCGACCGCAGGATCCACGTTCGCGTAGGTGCCGACGGCGCCGCTGATCTTGCCCACGGAAGCGACCTCCCGCGCCCGCTCGACGCGCTTCAGGTTTCGCTCCATCTCGAAGGCCCACACGGCGAGCTTGTGCCCGAGGGTGGTGGGCTCGGCGTGGACGCCGTGGGTCCTCCCGACCATCACGGTCTCGCGGTGCTCGAGGGACATCTGGCAAAGGAGGAGCGCGAGCTCCCTCGCCGCGTCCAGGATCAGACCGAGCGCCTCTTTGAGCTGCAGCGCCCCGGCGGTATCCACCACGTCGGAGCTCGTCAGGCCGAAGTGGAAGTGACGGGCCACCGGGTCGTCCACCGTCTCGGCGACGTTCGAGACGAAGGCTATGACGTCGTGGTTGGTCTCCTTTTCTATCTCGTGGATGCGCCCGACGTCGAAGTTCGCCCTGCGGGAGAGTTCCTCGACCTCCCCGGGCGGGATCTCACCGAGCTTCGCTCGCGCCCGGCAGACGGCGAGCTCGACCCTGAGCCAGGCGCGGTACTTCGCCTCCTCCGTCCAGATCACACCGATCTCCGGGAGGGTGTAGCGTTCGATCAAGCGTCCTCCCGCAGGATGTTCACAGATCCTCCAGCTCTATCGCCTCCAGCGCGATGTCCGTGCGGTAGTGCATGCCCTCGAAGTGGATCTGCTCGACGGCCGCGTACGCCCGGGCGCGGGCCTCCAGGATGCTCGGTCCCGTCCCGACGACGTTCAGGACCCGCCCTCCCGCGGTGTAGAGCCTGCCGTCACGCTCCTCGGTACCCGCGTGGTAGACGTAGACCCCCGCCGGCAGGTTCTCGAGGCCGGTTATCTCCACCCCGGTGTCGTAATCCTCCGGGTAACCCTCGGAGGCCAGGACGACGCACACGGTCTTCTCCGAGGACCACTCCACCTCGCGTCCCGAGAGATCGTGCTCCCCGCAGGCGATCATGAGCTCCAGCAGGTCGGATTGCATGCGGGGCAGGAGAACCTGCGTCTCCGGATCTCCGAAGCGGCAGTTGAACTCGAGCGCCTTCGGCCCCTCGGGGGTGACCATCACACCGGCGTAGAGCACGCCGGTGTAGGGAGAGCCGATGAGGGAGAGCTGGTGCAGCGTGGGGCGGATGATCTCCTCCAGGATCGCCGCGTAGGTCGCGGGTTCCATCCAGAAGATGGGCGAATAGGCCCCCATCCCGCCGGTGTTCGGCCCCCGGTTGCCGTCGTAAGCGGCCTTGTAGTCCTGAGCGGGGAGGAACGGGAGGACCTCCTCGCCGTCGGTGATGACGAAGACCGAGGCCTCCCGCCCCTCCAGGCACTCCTCGATCACGATGCGCCGGCCCGCCGGCCCGAACTTCCCGCCGAAGCAGGCCCTCACGGCCTCCTCGGCCTCCTCGCGCGTCCTGGCGACCGTCACACCCTTGCCCGCAGCAGCCCCATCCGCCTTGACCACCAGCGGATAACGTTCGGTCGAGTACAGGTAGGCGAGAGCCGATTCCTCCCGGTCGAAGACCTCGAACTCGGCCGTCGGGACCCCGGCGTGATGCATCAGTTCCTTGGCGAAGACCTTCGACCCCTCTATCCTCGCGGCGGCCCGCGAGGGACCGAAGACCGCGAGATCCTCCTCGGAGAAGCACTCCACGATCCCGCCGATGAGCGGGTCCTCCGGGCCGACGACGGTCAGGTCGATCTCGTTCTCCCTGGCGAAGTCCCGCAGGGCGGCGAGGTCCGAGGCGGGGATGTCCACGGTCTTGGCTATGCCCGCCATGCCGGGGTTGCCCGGCGCGGCGTACATCTCGGGCTCGAGACGGCTCGCGGCCAGCGCCTCGACCAGCGCGTGCTCGCGTCCCCCGCTGCCGACCACCATGACGCGCACCTCTTCAGGCCCCTATCTTCTCGACGATCGCCTGCTCACGCTCGGGGCCGACGCTGATCATGCACAGCGGCACCCCGACCTCCGCTTCGACGAAGCCGACGAACTCCTGCGCCGCCTCCGGAAGGTCACCGCGCATCCGGCAGCCGGTTATGTCCTCCTGCCAGCCGGGGAGCGTCTTGTAGACGGGCCGGGCGTGGTGCAGATCGGTCTGGCTCATCGGGAACTCGTCGGTACTCCTGCCCTCCACCTCGTATCCGACGCAGATCTTCACCTCCTCGACGGCCGAGAGCACGTCGAGCAGCGTGATCGCGAGGTGCGTGATGCCGTTGAGCCGGGCGGAGAACTTTATGGCGAGCAGGTCCAGCCACCCGACCCGCCGGGGCCTTCCGGTGGTCGTGCCGTACTCGTTTCCGGCCTCCCTTATCCTGTCGCCGGTCTCGTCGAAGAGCTCGGTGGGGAACGGCCCGTCCCCGACCCGGGTGGTGTACGCCTTGGTGACCCCCACGATCCGGTCGAGGTAACGCGGCGGTATCCCCGCGCCGACGCACGCCCCTCCGATGGAGGGGTTGGAGGAGGTGACGAAGGGGTAGGTGCCGTGGTCGTTGTCCAGCAGCGTGGCCTGGGCGCCCTCGAGCAGGACCTGCTCCCCCCGGTCGAGCGCCCGGCGCAGCCTGGCGCCGGTGTCGTCTACCATCGGGGAGAGCAGATCCCTGAAGGAGAGCAGGTAGGAGGCGAGCTCCTCGACCTCGAAGGGCTCCTCGCCGTAGATGCCCTCGAAGATGGCGTTCTTCTCGCGCAGCGCGGCCTTCAGCTTGGTCCTCAGGATCCCCTCGTCGAAGATGTCCTGCACCCGGATGCCCACGCGCGAGACCTTGTCTTCGTAGGCAGGGCCTATGCCGCGGTTGGTCGTCCCTATCTTGGCCTTGCCGAGCGCCTTCTCGCGGTGGGAGTCGAGCCGGATGTGGTAAGGCAGGATCAGGTGCGCCCTCCCGTCCACCTTGAGGCGGCTGCGTACCTCCACACCACGCTTCTCGAGCGCCTCGACCTCCTGCTCGAGCACCTGCGGGTTGACGACGACCCCGTTGCCGATGGTGCAGATGACCCCCTCGCGGACTATCCCCGAGGGGATGAGGTGCACCTTGAACTCCTCGTCGCCGACACGTACGGTGTGCCCGGCGTTGTTGCCTCCGGAGTACCGCCCGACGTATCCCGCGTCGGCGGCGAGCGCGTCGCAGACGCGCCCTTTGCCTTCATCCCCCCAGGCGAGCCCGAGCACGACCGTGGCCGTCACAGCAACTCCTCTCTCACAGACGGGATCATACGGAAAACTTCACAGCCTCACGCTGCCGGTGAACCGGCGGAGGATCTCCTGATTCGTGAGGATACTACGGCCGCCTCTCACCATTGCAATGTATCATATGCCCGGGTGGTTTTGAAACTCGCCCGGTCCTACTCGAAAAGCACCACCGGTTCGTCGTAGCGCCGAACCTTTCCGCTCTCCCACCTCTCTTCCACGAAGCGTCGGAGCTCGGCGTTCCGCTCGTCCTCTGCACCGTCCTCCATCTTCTCCAGCGGAAAGCATACGCCGAGCACCCGCTCGCCGATGCGGAACCGGGTGATGCCGGCCGGCAGCACCTCCCCCTGCCCCACCACATCCAGCAGCTCACCGGGCGAGAACCTGCGGTAGCGGACGAGCGCCTCGCCGGGAGCAGGGTCCGGTGCCCGCTCGGGCTCGACCCGGCGCACCGGCGAATCGGCGCGGTAGGCGCGCTGCAGCTCCCAGAGCAGGCCGACTTCCCTCATCACGCCACCCTTCTCGGGCCTCACGAAGATCTCTTCCCCTCCCGAGAACCTCGCCGAGAACAGCCAGGGATCATCACTCCTGCCGGAGAGCTCCACCCCTTCCAGTTCACCGAGTACCTCGCGCAAAGCGTCCTCCAAAACCAGATGCCCCCAGCTCTCGACCACGGCGGGCGGGCGCGCGAGCTGCACCAGGACCAGACCGCAACCGAGCTCGGAGAGCGCCCGGAACCTGTGCGCGCCGTCGAGTACCAGATAATCCTCCCCGAAGGGAGAGACGACGATCGGATTTCGCTGCACACCCTCCGCAAGGATGCGCTCCTTGAGAAGAGCCAGACGCCGGGGATCGTGGGCCTCGTGCAGAACGAGGCGGTCACCGGGAACCAGGCGGAGTTCGTGCAGAACCGGGATCACACGCCACGAAAGGAGGGCCGCAGGACTAGAGGTCGCCGCCCCGACGCTCCCAGAGGAAGTCCAGAAGCAGGAAGCCGCCGAAGAAGAAGACCGCGATCAGGACCATGAACCCGACGATCCCCAGTAGAAGATCCAGCGTCCCCAAAGCTCTCCTGAGACCTTTCCGTTACCGTTCACCGACACCGGAAGTCGGGACGGCCGGATTCGAACCGGCGACCACTCGGCCCCCAGCCGAGTGCGCTACCAGACTGCGCCACGTCCCGACGCCTTATTCCGTATTTCGAATCATATCAGACCGCACCCGTGATATCATCTGGCGCATGGCACGAGCAGCATACTATGTAAGAACGGATCCGGAAGGCCGGCTGCCCTCGCGTGAGGAACAGCTGGCCATCGTGGGGGGGTACATCGAGAAGATGGGCTACCAGCAGGTGGCCTCCTACGAGGATCTCGAGGCTCCCGGCAAGCTCCTCTACCACAAGCCGGCGCTCAAGGAGGCGATAAACAACATCAAGGAAGAGGAGGACTGGGAGGTTCTTGTGGTGGCGCGGGTGCGCTGTATCTCGGACGACGAGACGGCCGTCCACGAGCTGGTGCACAAATTCTCCCTCTACGGCAACCGCATCGAGTCCCCAGAACGGAGCTGGGAGGAGATGCTCTCGGCCATGAAGGAGTACCGGCGCGCCATGGCGCGTCGGTAGTCCCCTCCGGCAAGGATGAGCCCAGCCGGTATACTACCCGGCTGTGGGACGTAGAGAGTGAGGAAGGTATCCGGCACCGGTGGCGCTCATAAGGACCATACTCGTGCTCGTTATACTCGTGATCCTGCTACACCTGGGCGCCTCCTTCGTCGGTGTGTCCCCCTCTACCAATGGCTTCACCCGGGCCATCTACGGCCTTGGAGCGATACTGGAATCGCCGGCCGGTGCGCTCCTGAACGCCCTGCCACTCTCCGAAGGTGGACGCAGCCTCGTGCAGAAGAACCCGTTCTACGCCAGCGCGCTCGCCGCGGTGATAGGCTACTTCATCCTCTACCTGCTGCTCGGCGTGGGACGAGGCAAGTAGGAGCCGCCCGCAGAGGAGCCGAAACATCTCTATACTTATGCGGAACTGTCCGCAAGCAGGTCTCTGGAGGAGTCGTCGTGGCGAGCAAAAGTCTCAGGACCCGCAGGGGTGCCCGTTCCCCGTGGACGCGCAGGTGATGCGATGATCGAGTTTAGAGATGTGAGCAAAGTCTACCCCGGCTCGCGCAGCGCCGCGGTAAAGGAGCTCTCCTTCGAGGTTCCGGACGGGGAAATATGCGTGCTCGTGGGTCCATCCGGGTGCGGAAAGACGACGAGCATGCGGATGATAAACAGGCTCATCGAGCCCTCGAGCGGTGAGATACTCATCGGCGGCGAGCCGAACACCTCCATGAGCGGGACGGAGCTGCGGCGCAAGATAGGGTATGCGATCCAGCAGATAGGGCTCTTCCCGCACCGCACGATAGCCGGCAACATCGCCACCGTGCCGCAGCTTCTCGGCTGGAGCAAGGAGCGGATAAGAAAAAGGGTGGACGAGCTCCTGGAGATGGTCGGGCTCGACCCCGGCGACTACCGCGACCGCTATCCGTCGGAGCTCTCCGGCGGTCAGCAGCAGCGGGTCGGGGTGGCGCGGGCGATGGCGGCGGATCCCCCGATCATGCTCATGGACGAGCCGTTCGGGGCGGTGGACCCGATCACGCGCGAGAGGTTGCAGGACGAGTTCCTGAAGATCCAGCAGGAGATCCGGAAGACCATAGTCTTCGTCACCCACGACATAGACGAGGCGATAAAGATGGGCGACAGGATCGCCATAATGGAGCAGGGCGGCGTCCTGGCCCAGTACGATACCCCGGAGAACATCCTGACTCGACCCGCCTCCGACTTCGTCGCCTCTTTCGTCGGGGAGGACAGAATACTCAAGCGGCTCTCGCTCTCGCGCGTCTCGGAGATGGAGCTCGAGAGCGCGGAGGGTGCGGGGAAGGACCTTCCCCGCATAAAAGGCGACCCAACCGTACGGGACGCCCTTTCGCAGCTCGTCGGCGCGGGGGTGGAGGCCGCCGTGGTGGAGCGTGCCGGTGAGAGGAAGCTGCTCACGCTGCGAGCGATAGAGGAGACGCTCGGAAACCGGCGGGGTCGGACATGACGATCCTGCTGCAGGGGCTCGAGGGGCCGCTCTTCGACTGGTCCTGGGTGCGCTCCCATCTCACCTCGGACATAATCCCGGCCCTCGTCGGGCACGTCTACCTCTCCTTCGTCTCGGTGGCGATAGCGCTCGCGATCTCACTCCCGACCGGCGTGCTCGTGGCCCGTTACCGCAAGGCCTACGCCCCGGTGACGCTCGTGACGGGGGTGCTCTACACGATCCCGAGCCTCGCGCTCTTCGCCATCCTCGTCGTGGTGCCGGGGGTGGGGGTCGGGCCAAAGGCCGTGATCATAGCGCTCGTGGCCTACTCGCTGCTGGTGCTCATACGCAACGTGGTCACCGGGATAGATTCGGTTCCCCCGGAGACTATAGACGCGGCGAGGGGGATGGGGCTGACCGAGGGTCAGATCCTGCTCAAAGTGGAGCTGCCGCTCGCGCTGCCCGTGATCGTCGCCGGCATCCGCATAGCCACCGTCACCGTGATCGGGATAGCAACCATCGGGGCGTACGTCGCGGGCGGGGGGCTCGGGGCGCTCATCTTCGACGGAATAGACCGCAGCTTCCCGACGATGGTGATCACCGGCGCCATTCTCGCAACCGCGCTCGCGGTGGCGGCCGACCTTCTGTTGCTCTGGGTCGAGCGCCGCTTCAGGCCCTGGGCCCGCGCCGCGGGAAGGAGGGGATGATGGAGGGGCTGCTGCGGGTTTTCGGGCGTCCGGAATTCCCCGGGGCCGTCGAACGACACGTAGAGCTCTCGGCGGCGGCGCTTCTCGTGGCCGTCGCGATCTCGGTGCCTCTGGCGCTCCTGGTGAACCGCTCCCCCCTCGCCTCCCTCGTCGTCATAAACATCGGCAACATCGGGCGGGCGGTACCCTCGCTGGCGCTGCTCGCCCTCGCGATGCCGTTTCTGGGATTCGGGTTTGCACCCTCGCTTCTGGCGCTCGCGGCACTCGGCATACCCCCAATTCTGATCAACGCCACCACGGGTCTGCGGGAGGTCAGCCGGGAGGTGGTGGACGCTGCGAGGGGCATGGGGCTCTCGAACCTGCAGATCCTGACCCACATCCAGCTCCCGATAGCCGCCCCGGTCATCTTCGCCGGAGTACGCACTTCGGCGGTGCAGATCGTCGCGAGCGCGACCCTGGCGACTTTCATCGGGGGCGGGGGGCTCGGTGACATCATCGTCGAGGGCTTTCAGCTGAGCAGCACCCCGGTGCTGCTCGCCGGGGCCCTCACGGTTGCGGCGCTCGCGATAGTAACGGAGGTCATCTTCGGAGTGCTCGAGAGGGTCTTCACCCCCGAGGGCCTGAAGGTGGCGGGCAAACGTCAGGCCAGAGACTAAGGAGAAGAGCATGATGCTACGTAGCGCGATGGCGGGCGGGAGGAAGTGGTTCCTACTGGCCACGGCACTGCTTGCGGTCCTGATCCTCGCCGGTTGCGGGAACGTGGGCTCGAGCAGCGGGGGCGGGCCCCAGGCGAACGAGGGCTCATCTGGTAACGGACCGGTGATCACCGTCGGCTCGAAGAACTTCACCGAGGAGATCATCCTCGGCAACATGTACGCCGACGCCCTCAAGGCCCACGGCTTCCGGGTGCAGAAGAAGATGAACCTCGGTTCGGTCGCCATCTGCGACCGGGCGCTGCAGAGGGGTCAGATAGACCTCTACCCGGAGTACACCGGGACCTCCCTCGAAGCGGTCTTCCACAAGAGCAAGACGCCGAAGACCCCGCAGGCGACCTACCAGGAGGCGAAGAAGCTCTACGCCGCGCGCAACCCCTCCGACACGATGCTCCAGCCCGCCCCCTACAACAACACCTACGGCATCTTCGTCAGGAAACCGGTGGCCGAGAAGTACCACCTCAAGACGCTCTCCGACCTCGCTAAAGCCTCCCCCCACCTGGTCTTCTACTCGTTCTCCGAGTTCCAGCACCGCCAGGACGGCTTCCCGAACATAAAGCGCAACTACCCGAACATGGACTTCAAGAAGACGGTCGTGGTCAACAGCATCGGGCTCCGCTACCAGGGTGTCCTGCGCGGCGAGGGGGACGTCGGGATAGGCTTCACCACCGACGGTCAGCTGCGCTCGCCGAAGCTCGTGGTCCTCGAGGACACCAAGCACATCTGGCCCTGGTACCAGCCGGCTCCGGTCGTGCGTACGAGCGTGCTCAAGAAGCACCCGGAGATAAAGAAGGTCCTGGACGAGGTCTCCTCGCACCTGAGCGCGAAGACCATGCGCCGCCTCAACGGCGAAGTCGACCTGGACCACAAGGATCCCGACCAGGTGGCCCGTCAGTTTCTCAAGGAGCAGGGTCTGATAAAGTAGGGACATGCCGGCAAAAGCGCGGATAAAACCCGAGGTCCTCACCGAGAACCGCATGCGGATAGAGCTCTACGACCTCGAAGACGAGGACGTGGAACAGACGATCCGGATGAAGGGCTGGGCGTGGGTGCTGGCGCGAAACTGCTGGGCCTACGCCGGCGAGCCGGACTTCATCTACCGTCAGCTCCGGGAGGTCATCATCGACATACCGGGGATCGTCTTCGACGAAGACTCCATCGAGGAGACCATCCGCACCATTGAAGAGAAGGCCCGCTCCGAGGAGGAGCGCGAGGAGGGGCGAGAGCTCCTGCGAAGGGCTTTCGAGAAGACCGGGCAGCCGGAGGGCCTCAGGCTCCTGGCCTCCTCTCAGGGCTGAAACGGCAGCTTGTCGTAGCGAACGTAGCGCTCGATATCCGGGTAGAATCGGCTCGTCGAGGGGGCCTGGCGGGCGAAGCTCGCTAGCGGCTCCTCCTTTCCTCCGGGCTCTCGCAGGGTCACCCTCACGCTCTCCTCGTCGAGGTCTATGACGTTGTAGGTCGGTGGGCTGGTCCCGCGCACCCGCATGCACGAGACGGTGCCGGAGTGCACTATCCTCACCCCCGAGATGCTCCAGACCCACGGCACGTGCCGGTGTCCGGCGAGCACCATGTCCACCCTGAGCTCGCGCAGGATCGCCATCACGTCCCCCGCGTCGCGCAGGTTGTTGACGTCACGCCCGGTGCCGGGGACGGCGAGGATGTGGTGGTGGACGACGAGGATCTTCGGCCCCCTCTCCCAGCCGCGGAACTCGGAGTCCAGCCAGGCGTAGTGCTCCCGGCCGACCTCCCCCTCGTCGAGGTCAGGCTTGGTCGAGTCGAGCCCGACGACCTTCGCCTCCCCCTCCGGCACCTCAACGACCCTCGACCACTCCCGCATCCCGAAGATGTCCTCGAAGTGCCGGTATCCGACGCTGCGGGCGTCGTGGTTGCCCATTATCACGCAGACGTTCTCGCACTCTATGCGGTCGAGGTAGCCTTTCGCCTCCTCAAACTCCCACCGGTAGCCGTCGGTGGTGAGGTCCCCGGCTATCGCTACGAGATCCGGCCGGAGCGCGTTCGTCTCCTCTATGGCCGCCTCGAGCAGATCGGGCCGGAACAGGCTCGTCCCGACGTGGATGTCCGACATCTGAACTATTCGCAAGGCGAGATCACCCTTTCTTCCCGGCCGGATGGATCGCCACCTGCTTCGCCTGTACTATGAGGCGGTCCAGGCTCGGCGAGGAGGAGTACATCGCCGGGCCTATGGTCCACCAGTCGTTGAGCGACGTGATGCAGGTCTGCAGCGTGACCGTGGTCTGCCCCGGGATCGGCTCGGTAACCGACACGTCCTGCGGGGTGACGGCGAACACCCGGGTGACGACGTAGTCGTAGGTGTTGCCATCGGCGTCTCTCAGTATGACCCTGTCCCCCGGCTTCATAGCTGGCAGCCTGTAGAACTGGTAGTAGCTCTGGGTGCCGGCGTACCCGATGCGGTGCCCGGCTATGTAGGTGTTGGCCCCCTTCTGCCAGGGGAAGCCGGTCGCGGGCAGCTTTATCGCCTCCTGGTTCATGACCGCCTCGGAGTCGGTGTTGGCAACCGTATCCCCGTAGATACCGAGCCTGGGGATGGTAAGGTAGAGCGTGGGGTCGCTTGGGGGACTCTTTATCACCGCCGCGGAGGGTTTCTTCCCACCCTTGCGGGCCTGCTTCTTCTCGTGTACCTTCCCATGCCTCGCGGCCGGGTGCTCCTTATTCGCCACCCGATGCGCGGCCCGGTGGCGGGTGGCCTGCCCGTGCTCCACCCGATGGCCCGGGGTCGCAACCTGGTGCCGGGTATTCGCGTGCGACGCGGTGTGGGAGCGCTGCGCACTATGGTCCTGCCCGCAACCCGCGGCCACGAGGAGCACGATCGCGGCGAGGGCGGCCAGGACCAGCCGACCAGCAGTTCTATGAGATCGCCCGCACATGGCCCGACCACCCTTCCTCTCTTCGCGTGCTCACAACCCGTGGGATTCAGGCTCTACATTCTACCAGCGGGCGTTCCCGGCCGGAAGCCGGGGATGGCTCGATGCCGGTCATGGGGTAGTATTCTTCTCCGGGCGAGAACCGACGAACGGAAAGGATCCCGAGAGGTTGGAGTCGATCCCCAGAGCAGAGACCCGCGAAGATACACGGGCCACGGTTTTGGCCCGCAACCTGCGCAAGAGCTACGACGAGTTCGAGGCCGTACGCGGGATCGACTTCGAGGTTCGCCGGGGGGAATGCTTCGGGTTTCTGGGCCCGAACGGTGCCGGCAAGACCTCCACGATGCGCATGATCTACTGCTCGGCGGTTCCGACCGGCGGCACCCTCGAGGTCGTGGGACTGGACGTACGCCGCGACGAGCGGGAGGTGAAGCGACGCATCGGGGTCGTCCCGCAGGAGAACAATCTCGACGACGACCTGAAGGTGCGGGAGAACCTCATCATCTACGGTCGTTACTTCGATCTCCCGAAGAAGGTCATCGAGCGGCGGGTGGACGAGCTCCTCGAGTTCATGGAGCTCAAGGACAAAGCCGATTCTGAGGTCGAGCACCTCTCCGGCGGGATGAAACGCCGGCTGGTGATCGCCCGGGCGCTCGTCAACGACCCGGACCTGCTCATCCTGGACGAGCCGACCACCGGCCTCGACCCGCAGGCCAGGCATCTCGTCTGGGAGCGCCTGCGCGAGCTGGCCGCCCGCGGTAAAACGCTAATCCTCACCACCCACTACATGGAGGAGGCCGCCCGCCTATGCGACCGGCTGGTCATCATGTGGGGCGGGAGGATAATCTCCGAGGGCACGCCCGAGGAGCTCATCGAGCGGCACGTGAGCCCGCAGGTCCTGGAGTTCAACGCCGATGCGGGCACGCTCGAAGCTCTCTCCAGACTGCTCGAGGAGGACGCCGACGCCGTGGAGTACGGCAGCACCCGGGACACCCTGCTCGTCTACACGCAGGATGCCGAACCCGTCCTCGAGAAGGTGCGCGCCTCGGGGCTCGAGGCCGAGAACACCACCTACCGCAGGGCGGATCTCGAAGACGTCTTCCTCAGGCTCACCGGAAGGAGGCTCACCGACTGATGAGGGGCGTGAGGTGGCCCTCGCCGCGCGGCTCCTACCGCGTCTGGCAACGGGAGATGACCATCTTCGGCAAGTACTGGAAGACCCTCACCTTCCCGAACTTCGTCGAGCCGATGCTCTACCTGGCCGCCATGGGGCTCGGGCTTGGAGCTTACATAAGGCAGGGCGGGATAGGCGGCGAGAGCTACGTGCAGTACATCGCGCCGGGGCTGCTCGCCTCCAACGCCATGTTCGCGGCCTCCTTCGAGAGCACCTACAACACCTTCGTGAAGCTGAAGATCGACCGGATATTCGACGCCATAGTAGCAACCCCGGTCAACGCCGAGGACGTCGTCGCCGGAGAGTACCTGTGGGCCGGCACACGGTCCGCGCTCTACGGAACGGGCTTCCTCGCGGTGCTCGTGGCGATAGGCGAGATCTTCCTCTCCGGAAATCCCCTGATCACCTCGTGGTGGGGGCTTTTGATCCCGCCGTTCCTGTTCCTCGTCGGGATCACGTTCAGCGTGATGGGCATGCTCTTCACCAGCCTGATAGAGCGCATAGACTACTACGCCTACTACTTCACGCTCGTGATCACACCGCTCTTTCTCTTCAGCGGCATCTTCTTCCCCGTGGACAACTTCCCCGCACCGGTGCCCCAGATAGCCTGGTTCACCCCCCTCTACCACGCGGTGAACGTCTGCCGGGCCCTGGCGCAGGGCCCGTCCTCCGGCACCTTCGGCGACCTGCTCTGGATCGTCGTCTTCACCGCCCTGCTGGCGGCGCTGCCGGTACGCATCATGCGCCGCAGGCTCATCGGCTGAGGGCAGGATACCTCCAGCGCGCTCTCTCTGGTAGTATCCTGAGAGGATGCACACCGGACACCACACCGTGCGCCTCGCGACCCCGGAGGATCTCGACGCGGTGGCTACGCTCGTAATCGAGGGATTCCGGGACCAGTTCGAGCCCATCTTCGGCCGCCGGATGACCGAGGCCGGGGAGATCATGCGCCGGTGGATCGAGCTGGAGCACGAGCTCGGCGGGGTAAGCACGCTCGTGGTCGAAGACGCCGCCGGGGTGGTCGCGAGCGTCGGCGTCCGCACGGGGCGTTCCCGGGAAGAAGAGCTGGCGCAGGGCCTCTGGGAGACGCTCCGCGACTCCCTGGGCTTCTGGCGGGCGAGCTGGTCGATGTTCCTCCTCTCCTACCCCCGCTACAGCGTGGACCCCTCGGAGGCGTACGTCGAGCGCCTGGTGGTCGGCGAGGACTGTCGCAGGCGCGGCCTCGCGCGCAGGCTGCTCGACGGGGCCGAGAGGATCGGCCGCGAGGCCGGCAAGAGATCGGTGGGTCTGCACGTGAGCTGCACGAACCGCCCTGCGATCAGCCTCTACGAGAGCGCAGGTTACAGAGAACGCTCCAGGGAACGCTCTCTGGTGACCTCGCGCTTTCTGGGCGTTAGGTACTGGATCTACCTGCGGAAGCCCCTCTCCTGATCATCCGGAGGCTCATCCAAGCCTCCACGCTCTCCCCGCTCGAACTCCGGGGGCCACTCGAAGATCTCGTCCGGTAGCCCTCCCCGATGTTCCTGCCCCCCTCCGAGGTCCATCGTCTCGTCCAGATCGGGCCGAGGTGGTCCGCCGGTGTCCTGACGTCCAGCCCACTCCGTCCGTTGCGCCCCCCCGTCTGTCCGCTCCCCGCTCAGGAAAGCGCGCACCAGCGAGCAGAACTCTTCGGGGTACTCGACCATGGGCAGGTGCCCGCACCCCTCCAAGACGCTGATGCTGGCCTGCGGCATGCTCTTGGACCAGTCGTCGACCGCCTCAGGGTCGACTATGTAGTCCTCCTCACCGGTCACCACGAGCACCTCGCCCCTGATGGACCGCGCCTGGCGCGGGATCCTGCCGCGCGAGAGTTCTCGCCTGGCCATGCTCAGTGTGCGGCGGACGGCGGTCGGGGTCGAACGCCCGGCATCCTCGACGAGCTCCTGCCTCAGGCTCTTGCGGTCGGAGACGAAAGGCCGAAGCCACATCCTCCGCACCCATCCGGCGTGCTGCCCCAGGAAGTAGAACAGGGGCCCGACCACGGGCAGGGTGGCGAGCCAGAGTGGGGTGGGCAGATCAATCTGTCTCCCGTCCGCGGGCGTCGAGACGAGCACGAGACGCTCGACCATCTCCGGGTGGTCTGCGGCCAGTTTCACCGCCATCGCTCCCCCGAGGTCGTGTCCGACCACAGAGACCCTACCCAACCCGAAGTGTGCGCAGAACGCGTAGAGCAGACGACCGCCGTAGCGTATCCCGTACCTGCCATCCAGGGGCTTGTCCGAGGCCCCGAAGCCCTTGAGGTCCAGGGTGTAGATGGTGAACCCGTCCTCCAGGACCTCAACAAGATCCTCCCACACCCGCGAGGAAGAGAGCCAGCCGTGCACCAGAAGGACCGGAGGACCCTCACCCCGCACGTGGTAGCGGATGATGGATCCCTCGAGCTCCACGTAATCCTCACCTCTCGGGTTCTCGACCTCGAAGGCGGTGCGCCCGAGGACGAGCGCCGAGAAACCGAGCAGGCAGAATATAAGGACGACTGCGGCGACGATCACGCCCATCCAATCCCCCGCTTCCGGCCGGGTGCCGGAGCTCGGCCTAAGAGCTCCACCTCTTTCCAACGACGCTGCGCACGACGACCGAGGCAGCAAGGGTGGCGGCAACCGTAAACCCAGCCCTGAGCAGGGCCTCCTTCACGTCGTCTTTGACACCCCGCTCCTCGGGCAGGTCTATGAGCCGCTCGGAGAGCCGGCTGGCCAAAATCGAGGAGAGAGCCGAAGAGAGTATGGTTATCAGCCGCTTCTGCACTTCCTCGCTCATACCAGAGAGCGCCTTTCCTTGAGAGCCTGCACAACCCGGCGGCGTGCCTCCGCCGCCAGTAGGGGATTCTAACCTCTATGCGTCCCGAAGTCCGGCCCTCAGCCGGCCTTCAGCCCCTCACTGTAGAGTTCCCGCAACTGTCCGCGCAGAACCGCCCTTTCGTAGGGCTTCGCATAGCAGTCTATACAGAAGAGCACCTCCTCGGGACGCCCGGGATGCAAATCGTAGTCGATCATAAACTCCAGCAGCTCCCGGAAACCATCACCAGCCTGATCCACGAACTCGGAGAAGGATATCCTCCCGGAGATCAGAAGCTCACACGCCTCCCGCCGGTCGAGACTCCCGAGGCGGCGGCTGGTGTGCCTCACTATGAACCCCGGGGTGCCCTCCACCTCCTTCTGCATGGATGGCCCCTTTCTTTCAGGCCCGCCGCAGCGGGCTCGGCCCACCTGCTCCCCGTAAACCTCCCTCATACCGGATCACTCCATCCCGGCTCCCCAGTGTAATAGAGTTTACGTATCATATGCGGTTTTGTAAAGCCGCTTTCTCCAATTCCAACCCGGAGGCTCTATACTCATTCCCTCCACGAGGAGGCGAAGAGACTCGGAGGCGATCTTGGACCACAGAGCGCGGCTCGTGATCGTGGGGGCAGGTTTCGCGGGGGCCTCGCTGGTATGCAACCTCCCCGCCGCGCTGCGTCGTCCGGGCGCCACCCTGCTCATCGACAGGGCGGACCGCTACTCCTTCATCCCGCTCGTCCACGAGGTGGCTTCTGGCAGGGTGCATCCCGAGAGCCTGATCTCCCCCCTGGAGCCGCTCTGCCGGGGGCGCTGCGGCTTCCTGCAGGCGGAGGTGGAAGGGGTGGACCTCGAAAGGCGCACGATCCACACCTCGGATGGGAGGATCATCGGCTACGAGACGCTGGTCCTGACTCCGGGCAGCGTCCCCGCCGCCCCTCCAGGACATCTGGAGGGGCACGTCAGGACGTTCTGGTCGCTTGAGGACGCGCTCTGGCTCCGCGACGAGCTGGCCCGGAGGTGGGAAGCCGCCCGCCGGGGTGGTAGTGCACCCCCTTCCGTGGCCATCGTCGGTGGCGGGGCCACCGGCGTCGAGCTCGCCGCCGAGGTGGCGATCCTGTTCTCCCACCTGCAGAAGCTGCCCGGCAGAAAGCCATACCCATCGCCAGTGGTACACCTCATCGAGGGCGAGCGCAGGCTCCTCGGGTGGCTCTCCCCTTACTTCCATTCGGTCGCGGTGGAGGAGCTGCAGCGCATGGGCGTGGAGGTCAGGCTCGGGCACTTCGTCGACGAAGCCGACCCGGAGGGGGTGAGGGCCGGCGGCGAGAAGATCCCTGCCCCGGTGAAGATCTGGACGGCCGGAGTCGAGGCCAGCCCGCTCGTCAGGTCACTCCCCGGCGAGCACGACGGCATGGGGCGGGTGCGGGTGAGCGGCAACCTCACCCTCCCTGATCACCCGGAGGTCTATGTTCTCGGTGACTCGGCGCTCTGCGAAACCCTAAACCACGAACCCCTTCCCCCCACGGCCTCCGTTGCCGTCCAGCAGGGTCCGTACGCAGCCCGGAATCTGGGCCGCAGGCAGAGGAGGATCAAACAACCCCCGTTCCGCTTCTTCGACCGCGGCTATGTGGTTGGGCTGGGGCCCGGCAACGCCGTGGCGGAGGCGCTGGGGGTCCGTCTGAGAGGACCCGCGGCACAGGCGCTCTACCGCAGCATACTCCTGTACTACATGCGGAGCAGGGAGGGCCGCCTGCTCACCCTCTCCGACTGGACCTTCGATCCCGTGCTGGGGAGGCTGGGCTTTTCATCCTCATCCGTCTGAGAGATGCCTCTCGGCTATCTCCGGCACGTCCTCCGGACGGACGCGGGTGTACCACACGTCGTCCGGGAAGACGAAGACCACAGGCCCCTCGTGGTGCCGCCGGGTGCAGACGTTGGGGAGCACCACCGAAGGCGAGAGCCCCCGGCGCTTCGCCTCTTCTCTGAGGAGGCCCAGGATCTCGCCGCCCCCCTTCGACCCGCACCGGCCCTCTCCCTCGTTGGCGCAGACGAATATCTGGCAGAACCTCGCCACACCGAGATTTTAAGCCCGCCAGCGGAGCTCAGAAGCCCGAAGAAGTGATCCCCATCTCGTTCCTGTCCTCGACCTTGCGCGCCAGTCCGCTCCTCTGGGCCGCCTCGGCCACCGCCCCGGCCACCGCCGGCGCCACCCGCTCGTCGAAGACGGAGGGGATTATGTAGTCCTCCGAGAGCTGATCCTCTGAGATCACCCCGGCTATCGCCCGGGCCGCGGCCAGCTTCATCTCCTCGTCGATGCCGCGCGCCCGCACGTCGAGCGCCCCCCGGAAGATTCCCGGGAAGCAGAGAACGTTGTTGATCTGGTTCGGGTAATCGCTCCTGCCGGTGGCGACGATCCTGGCGTGCCCGGCGGCCTCCTCGGGCCTTATCTCCGGGTCCGGGTTGGCCATCGCGAAGACGATCGGATCCCGAGCCATCTTCTTCACGTGCTCCACACTCAGCACCCCGGGCGCCGATAGCCCGAGGAAGACGTCGGCCCCCTCTATGGCGTCCGCGAGCGTGCCCCTGAGACCCTCGAGGTTGGTGTTCTCCGCGAACCATCCCCCCGAGGTGTCCGCCGCCTCCCTGCCGCGGTAGACGATGCCGTCCCGGTCGCAGCCGATTATGTTGCGCGCGCCGGCGGAGAGCAGGATCTTCGCGCACGCGACCCCGGCCGCTCCCACGCCGGTTATGACGATCTTGAGATCCTCGATCCTCTTGCCCACGATCTTCAGCGCGTTTATGAGCGCGGCGAGCATCACCACCGCCGTGCCGTGCTGGTCGTCGTGGAAGACCGGGATCTCGAGCTCCCGCTTGAGACGCTCCTCGATCTCGAAGCACCGCGGCGCGGAGATGTCCTCCAGGTTTATCCCGCCGAAGGTGGGGGCGATGCTCCTGACGACGGAGACGATCTCGTCCGGGTCTCTGGTATCCAGGCAGATCGGGAAGGCGTCCACGTCTGCGAAGGTCTTGAAGAGCATCGCCTTCCCCTCCATCACCGGAAGCGCCGCCTCGGGTCCTATGTCCCCGAGCCCCAGAACGGCCGTACCGTCGGTCACCACCGCTACCGTGTTGCGCTTTATCGTCAGGTTGAAGGCGCGTTCGGGATCCTCGGCTATCGCCCGGCAGACCCTCGCCACCCCCGGCGTGTACGCCATCGAGAGGTCGTCGCGGGTGGCGAGCTGGCGTTTGGGCGTGACCTCTATCTTGCCGCCGAGGTGGATGAGGAAGGTCCTGTCCGAGACGTTCACCACCTCGACCTCGGGCAGCCCTTCTATGGCCTGGATGATCCTGCGCCCGTGCTCGGAGTCGCGGGCGTTGACCGTTATGTCCCGGATGGAGCGCTTCTGCCCCATCCTGACGATGTCCACCGCCCCGACTATCCCCCCCGCCCCGCCTATGGCGGTCATGATCTGGCCCAGCGCTCCCGCCCGGTGCGGATATTCGACCCTTATGGTAAGACTGTAGCTGGCGCTCGGTATCGCCTCCACGATCACCCTTCTCCGACTCGACAACACCCCTCTCAACAGTATCTTCGCATATCCCAACCACCATGGCCCCGGTTAATCCCACCCTCTAGACGGTTCCCTGCGTCATGCCCGTCGCAATGTTCTCTTCGAACCTCTCCGGGGTGCGCGGCATCCTCCCCGCAACCCTTGCCGGGCCGCGTATGGAACACGCTGCGGCCGCGATAGACTTCCTCAGGGGAAGCGGAGCACCCTACACAGGTAGGTAGCCGGTATCGTCGGGGAGGTCTCTGCCTGGCAGAGCGTCGCGGCGGGCCAGAAACCACCTCCCGAGCGGCGTGCGCTCGCCGGCCTCCTCCGCGGCCTTCTCGAGCCCGGCCCGGAGCTCCTGCAGGATCGGCGGTCGCTCTCCGTAGGAGACGACCTCGAGCTCCGCGACGAGCGCGGCGTCGATGAAATCTCCCCACGCGGAGGAGGTATCCTCATCCTCGGGCTCCGGCGGGGAGGCGAAGGCCCGCCTTATCTCCTCCGGGAGCGAGGCCCGGGAGATGATCTCCACCCGCTCCGGCAGCTCGGGACGGCCGGAACGTTCCAGGTACGCCCTCGCCCGGATCAGCAACATCCGCGAGGGCAGGGTGCGCTTCTGCCAGGACTCCCCCACGGCCTCCCAGTTCACGAACGATCCCCCGTAGAGGGCCTCGAGATCCACCGCGAACACCTCCCGCATCCTCTCTTCGGGAACTAGTTTAGCCCGAAGATCGCCCGCAGATGCTAGTATCTGCGTATGGCTACCCTGATCTGCACCGCAAAACGGGTGGGTGACCTCGAGAGCCGGACCGAGGAGTACCAGCTCGCCTTCGCCGTGGACGGCTCTCCCAAACAAGAGCTCCGGATAAGGTACCAGGCCGCGCGAGCCTACGAGATAAACGCGGCGCTGGACGCAGCGGTCGAGAAGGCCCGGCGCGCGATCTCCGAGGCCGGGTCCGAGTCCCACCCCACCGACGAGGCCCTCTCCCAGCTCGCCTGGCGCACCCTGCAGTCGGCCAAGTACGAGCGGGGAGAGGAGAAGCGCAACACGCTGGAGCTCTGAGTCCCTCCTACGGCCGGTCCGCGGCCTCCAGAAGCTCCTCCAGCGTGACCTTACCCTCGTAGAGCGCGGTCCCGACCACAGCCCCGATCACCCCCGGCGTGCGCGCGAGCGCCTCCACGTCCTCCCTGCCGCGCACCCCACCGCTCGCTATGGTCGGTATGATCCCCGCCACCTCCGCCGTCTCCTCGAGCGCCGCCCCCGCGCCCATCCCGTCGCGCTCGATGTCGGTGAAGAGCACCGAGGCGACCCCTTCCGCAGCGAGCTCCGCCGCGAGCTCTCTCACCCCCACCCCGCTCTCCTGGAGCCAGCCGTGGGTCGCGACGACGCCCCCGCGCCCATCCACGGCGACGACGAGCGCGTCCCCCAACTCGTCCAGCAGCCGCAGCCGTAGCTCCCTGTCCTCCACCGCCGCCGTCCCGACCACTACCCTCTCCGCCCCGGCCTCCCGCACGCTCCGCGCATCTTCGAGGGTGCGGATACCCCCGCCGACCTGCAACGGCACTTCGACCGCGCGGGCGATCTCTCGGATGATGTCGAGCTGCGCCGGACGACCTCCCCGGGCCCCGTCGAGATCCACGACGTGTATCGCCCGCGCGCCACGCCTCTCCCACTCGCGGGCGCGTGAAGTGGGGTCGGCGTCGTAGGTCCGCTCGCGCTCGAAGTCGCCCCGCACGAGCCGCACGCAGCGGCCGCCGCGCAGGTCTATCGCGGGGAATACGGTGAACGTGCCGCCTTCCACGCCTCTACTCTACCGCAGCCCGAGCACGACCGCCGCGACGAGCCCCGCCGCGATGCAGTAGTACCCGAACGGCCCGAGGGCCTCTATCTCCCGTCTCTTGAACAGGTACATGAGGGCCGCCGTAGAGAGGTAGGCCGCGATCCCCGCCACCACCCCGCCGAAGAGCGCCACCTCGAGCGTGTGGGCGGTGCCGTAGCGGACGAGCTTCGGCACCTCCAGGACCCCGGCGGAGAGTATTATCGGGGTGGCGAGCAGGAAGGAGAAACGCGCCGCGACCTCCGCCTTGAGCCCGGAGGCCATCCCTCCGACCACCGTCACGCCCGAGCGCGAGATGCCGGGGATGAGCGCCAGGACCTGCGAGGTTCCGACCGCCACGGCCTGCCAGAACGAAAGCTGGGCGGCTCCCTCCTTGATCCGCTTGCGCCTGATCCTCTCCCCGGCGAGGAGGAAGATCCCGTTGAAGACGAGAACTATCGCCGCGAGCATCGGACGGCCGAAGTTGGCCGAGAGGCCCTTCTCGAAGAGAAGCCCGACGAGACCGGCGGGTATGGTCCCCACGATCACGAGCCACGCGAGCCGCCCGTCCTCGTTGCCCCTGAGACTGCGCTCTGATAGAGAGAGGAAGAACCCCCGAATGATCGCCCACCACTCCCGCCGGAAGAACGCGAAGAGCGCGGCGGCGGTTCCGAGATGCAACACGACGAAAAACGGCAGGAAGGTGGGGCTGTCCTGGTTCACGTCCCAGCCGAGCAGCGAGGGAAGTATCACCCCGTGCCCCAGGCTCGAGACCGGCAGTATCTCCGTCGCCCCCTGCAGCAGCGCCAGAACGAACGCTTCCCAGATGCTCAAAAGTCCTCATTCCTTTCGATCCGACCCGCCCAAGCAGCCGCAAGGATAAACCAGCCGTACCCGCCCGTGATGGGCCGGAAGGGGGATCTTACGCAGGGTTAACCTACCTTTTACCTTCGTTTAACCCTCGGGCCCAGCGCAGGAAGTTCTCGTAGAGAGCGAGCCCGGCCCGGCTGGACTTCTCCGGGTGGAACTGCACCGCTACCAGGCTGCCCCGCGCCACGGCGGCGCAGAAGGGACCACCGTATTCGCTCTCCCCGAGCAGATCCTCCCCCCTATCCGGCACCGGATAGTAGGAGTGGACGAAGTAGAAATGCTCGCCATCGAGGCCCTCGAGCACGGGATGCTCCCGGACCACCGAGAGGGTGTTCCAGCCCATGTGCGGCACCCTGAGCTCCTCGCCGTGGAACCGGACCACCCGTCCGGGCAGGATCCCGAGCCCCTCCACCCCCGGCGACTCCTCGGAGGTCTCGAAGAGGACCTGAAGCCCGACGCACACCCCGAGGAAGGGCTTCCCGGAACGGTACGCCTCCCGGCACGCTCCATCCAGCCCCCGTTCACGCAGCTTCCTGACGCAGTCCCCGAACGCCCCCACGCCCGGCAGGACCACCGCGTCGGCGGCGAGGAACCGCTCCGGGTCCGGGGTGAGCTCCACCCGAGCGCCCACCTTCTCCAGCGCCCTCCTCACCGAGAGGGTGTTCCCCGCTTCGTAGTCGGCGACCGCGACCCGCAGCTTCTCAGCCACCGGCCCTTACCCCGCTCTCCAGCAGTCCGAGGCGGGCGAGCTCCCCGGCCAGGGCCTCTGGGCCCCGGAAGACGACCCCGTAAAAGCCCAGGGAACGCGCGGCCGCGACGTTCTCCTCCACGTCGTCCACGAAGAGCGTGCTCCGAGGATCCAGGCGGCACCGCTCGACGAGCCGCCAATAGATCTCGGCGTCCGGCTTGGCGACCTTCTCCTCGCCAGAGACCACGATCTCCTCGAACCACCCGAGAAATCCGTACCTTTCTCTGGCGATCGCGAACGTCTCCGAGGACCAGTTGGTCAGCGCGTAGAGCGGCACGCCCCGCCCGCGCAGCCTCCCGAGGAGCTCTACGCTCCCGGCGATGGGCCCGCCGAGCATCTCGCCCCACCGGCTGCGGTACGCCTCTATCTCCCGGGCGTAGCGCGGATGTCTCGCGCGCAGCTCCGCGACGGCCTCCTCGAACGGGCGCCCCAGGTCGAGCTGCCGGTTCCACCGCGGCGAGCACACCTCAGAGAGGAAACGCTCCATCTCCTCCTCGTCGGAGAAGAGCTTGCGGTAGAGGTAGCGCGGGTCCCAGTCGACGAGGACACCCCCGAGGTCGAAGACCACGCTCCTCAATCGATCACCCCCTTCGTCGAGGCGCTGCCCGAGGTACGGCGGGCGGCCGCGGCCTTCAGGGCGAGCGCGAGGGCCTTCACCCCCGACTCGACCTTGTGGTGGGCGTTCTCCCCGTAGTGACAGTTGAGGTGCAGCGTGAACCGCCCGTACTGGGTGAACGCCCGCAAGAATTCCGGGAAGAGCTCTGTATCGAACGTCCCGATCTTCTCGGGCATCCCCCCCAGGTTGCAGGTGAGGTGGCTCCGGCCGCCGAGGTCCACCACCGCCGTGGAGAGCGCCTCGATGAGCGGCGCAGAGGCGTCGGCGAAGCGCACCAGTCCCGACCGGTCACCGAGAGCTTCATCGAGAGCCCGCCCCAGCACGAGCCCGGTGTCCTCGACGGTGTGGTGGTCGTCCACCCACGTGTCGCCCTCTGCCTCCACCTCAAGAGCCATCCCGGAGTGGTGCGCCAGCAGATGCAGCAGATGGTCGAAGAACCCCACGCCCGTGGAGATCTCCGCCCGTCCCTCCCCGTCGAGCTCCAGCCTCACCCGGACGAACGTCTCGCCCGTCTTCCGCTCCACGCTCCCGCTGCGCCCCATCACGCTCCTTCTGCTCTCTGGCCTGCGCAAAGAGGCATTTTAGCCGACCAGTCCGAAAAACAATCGTCAACCGGGGTTGACAAACACCCGTGCGTCAACTACAGTTGACACATGGACGGGAGAAAGAGGGCGCAGGTCGGTGGGCCGCAGGACCCGCGGGAGGGGCTCGAGGCGGTCGTGGCGTTGAGGCGGACGCTGGAGGCTCTGGAGGCGGCGCAGGTGGAGAACGCAATACTTGCGGGGTGGTCGTGGGCGCAGGTAGCCGAGGTCCTGGGTGTGAGCAGGCAGGCGGTGCACAAGAAGCACGCGAGAAGGATAAAGGAGAAGTACCCCGGAGAGCCGCCGGGGAGGAAGGAGAATGGCGAGTGATCTTCAACCGTTTTGCCAAAGAAGCCCGGGTGTGCGTCGAGGCTGCCGTGGAGGAGGCCAAGATGCTGGGGCACGACTCCATCGGAGACGAGGACCTCCTGCTCGGTATACTGCACGCCAACGAGGGAGTCGCCGCGGAGGCGCTCTCTTCGCTGGGGGTGACGCTCGAAGCCGCGCGGGAGGAGTCCGAGGCGATGCTCTCCGACGCGCTCTCTTCGGTCGGGATCTCCTTCGAAGACATCCGCCAGCAGGCGGGTGACGCCTTCGAGATGCGCATCCCGGAGGGCCGCCGCATACCTTTCTCTCCCCGGGCGAAGAGGATCCTCGGGCAGGCGCTCAAAGAAGCCAGGAGGCTGGGAGACAACTACATCGGCACCGAGCACGTTCTTCTGGGGATTCTCGGCAACGACGGGACGGCCGTCAGGCTGCTGGCGAGGCTGGGCGTCCCGGCTGAGGCGCTGGAGGAGCGATTGTACGAGGTGCGCGGGGCCGAAGGCTAGAGTTCCATCGCGAAGTGGTAGTGGCGGATCTCCATCCCCTCCCGGAAGTAGAAGCGGTGCGCCCTTCCCCGCTGCACGCCCGAGTCGAGGTGCAGCTCCCGGCAGCCCTCCCTGCGCGCCTCCTCAGCGAGCCAGAGGAAGAGCATCCGGCCGTAGCCCCGCGAGCGGGCATCATCGGCGGTGACGAGGTCGTCCACGTAGAGGTGCCGGCCGGAGATCAGGGATTCCTGCACCCTGAAACCCGCGACGCTCCTGACCTCCCCGTCCTCCAGGACGGCGGCGAGCCGGTAGCCCTCCTTTCGCATCCTGCGCACCCGCCGCAGATAGTCCTCCGCCGAACCGAGGTGCGGCCGTAGCTGGCGCATCACGCCGAAGGTCGCCGCGACCTCTTCGTCGGAGAGCATCTCCCTCACCTCGACGGGGCTCAATCCAGCCTCACCCGGACGCTTCCCGCGTGGTTCTCGAAGCCTTCGAGCCGGGCGAGCCGCTCTACATGCGGCCCGAGCGCGGCGAGCCCGCGGCTTTCGTAACGCATGTAGCTGGTACGGGCGGTGAATTCGTGGGTCCCGAGCGGCGAGGCCCAGACGGCGGCCCCTCCGGTCGGCAGGGCGTGGGAAGGACCGGCGGCGTAGTCCGAGAGGGCGACCGGGCTCGCGTCGCCCACGGCCAATAGTCCGACCGCGTCGAGGCCGCGGGCGACCCCCCCGGCATCCGCGCAGATCACGTGCGCGTGCTCCGGGGCGTAGAGGTTGGTGAGCTCGACGGCCTGATCCAAGTCGCGCACCAGCACGAGCGTCACGTGCTCCGCCGGCTCGCCAAAGAGTAGGGGCGAGACCTCCTTGATGAGACCACTTTCCGGAGTGAGCAGGATCGAGGAAGCCCCGGAGAGGTGTTCAGCCTGGGCCATCAGGTCGCGGGCGACGTGCTCCGGGCGGGCGGAGGAGTCCGCGAGGACGACGAGCTCGCTCGGCCCCTGCGGGGCATCGATCCCCACCACCCCGAAGACCTCCAGCTTGGCGGCGGTCACGTAGTCGTTGCCGGGTCCGACGATCTTGTCCACCTTCGGGATGCTCTCGGTGCCGAAGGCCATCGCGGCTATCGCCTGCGCGCCTCCGACGCGGTATATCTCGCGCAGCCCGAGCATCCGGGCGACCGCGAGGACGAGCGGGCTTACCCGTCCGTCGGGGCCCGGTGGGGCGCACACGCAGACCTCCCGCACCCCGGCAACCTGCGCCGGGACGGCGCTCATCACCAGCGTGCTCGGGTAGGCCCCGTGGCCGCCGGGGACGTAGAGGCCCGCCCGCCGCAGCGGGCGGACGCGCTGGCCCACAACCGCCCCCTCCCGCCGCAGCTCCCAGCCCCGGTCGAGCTCCCGTTCGTGGAAGGCGCGCACGTTCTCGATCGCGACCCGGAAAGACTCCTCGATCTCCGGCGGTAGACCGGCACCCTCCACTTCCTCTTCGGGCACCCTCAGCGGATCCGGGCGCAGCCCGTCGAACCTCTCGGCGTACTCCAGGACCACCGCATCCCCGCGATCTCGCACGTCCTCCACGATCCTGCGGGCCGCCTCGCGCACCTTCCCGGCGAGGAAGCCCCCGGGCCGGCGCAGCCGCGCGAGCAGCTCCTCCATATCGAGCGTGCGGGCGTCCAGCGTCTCAGCCAAGGATGCTCCTCTCCATCCGCTCCGTCAGCGCCGCGACCTCCGCGTTGCGCAGCCGGTAGGAGCCGTGGTTCGCGATCAGGCGTGCGGTGGAGCGGGAGATCTCGTCCAGCACGACTAGGTTGTTCTCGCGCAGGGTGGTCCCGGTGGCGGTGAGGTCGACGATACCCTCGGCGAGCCCGACGAGCGGGGCGAGCTCTATCGAGCCGTGCAGCGCGATGATCTCGGCCTGCCGGCCCATCCCCTCGAAGTAGCGGCGGGCGGTCCTGGGGAACTTGGTCGCGACCCTTATCACCTCGGCGTGCGAGATCCTCTCCTGCACCCGCCCGGCGGTCTTCTCCGGTACCGCGAGTACCATCCGGCAGGCCCCGACCCTGAGGTCGGCGAGCTCGATGACGTTGGGCTCCTGCTCGTCGAGGACGTCCTTGCCGACGATCCCGACGTCCGCCGCCCCGTACTCGACGAAGACGGGGACGTCGGAGGGACGGCTCACGATGAAACGGAAACCCTCCCTCTCGTGCACGAGCCGGCGCCCGTTCTCGCGCAGGATCCCGGCCGGAACCCCGGCCCCCTCGAGCACCCGTAGGGCATCCTCGAAGATCGCACCCTTCGGCACGGCGACCCGCAGAGGCCCGCTCACGCCGAGACCCTCCCCGCCGCCTCCTCGGGCGAGAGCTCCTCGAACCCGCCAACACCCCGTTCCGAGACCGGGGCGAGCTTCACCCTCTCCCCGGCGGGATATGCGAGCCAGGAGGCCTCGACCGCGCGAGCGTAGCGGGCGGCCTTCTGCGGCGGCTCCTCGGCGGCGAGCTGCAGCACGGCCACGCCGAGGGCGCGCAGGGTGCGTGCGGCGGCCGTCGCCCCGGGCGAGGAGCCCACCAGGACGACGAGGGGATCGGGATCCCTCTCCGGCAATACCGCGAGAAGCCGCTCGAGTGAGATCGCGAACCCCGTCGCCGGCATCGGCGCCCCGAAGCGGGAGAGCAGCTCGTCGTAGCGTCCGCCGCTCGCGACGCTGAAGCCCAGGCGCGGAGAGTAGGCTTCGTAGACCACTCCCGTGTAATATCCGAAGCGCCCGATGAGCCCGAGGTCGAGGATCACCGAATCCAGGCACCCGTGGACGTCGAGGTGTACGAGGATCTCGCGCAGGTTCTCCAGCGCCCCCCCGGCCTCCCCCAGGGCATACCTCCGCGCCCTCTCCAAAACCTCTCCGGAGACCGGCCCGACGAGTCGCGGGATCTCATGGGCCCCGGCCGCGGCTTCGTCCGGCAGGGAGGCTGCGAGGGCGTCCACCCGCGCCAGGTCCTTGTCGGCGAGCGCCGAGAGTATTCCGGGTGCGGCCTCCGGGGCGACGTGGCGCAGCCACCCGGCGTAGAAGCCGCTCTGGCCGACCACGATGGCGAAATCCTCCCCGGGACGCAGCCCCACCGAAGAGAGCACGTCGGCGAGCAGGGCTATCGCCCCGGCGTCCTCCGCCGCGCTCGCCGACCCGACGACCTCGACCCCGGCCTGATGGAACTCCGCGCTCTGACCCCGCCCCACCCCAGTCCTGCGGTAGACGGGCAGCACGTAGGAGAGCCTGTGCGGCGGCGGGCTGTTGCGCAGCCTTTGCGCGACGAGCCGGGCTATCGGGGAGGTCATCTCCGGGCGCAGGAGGAGCATCTGGTTGTCCGCGTCGAAGAGCTTGAAGGAGGCGTCGCGAAGCCGCGGTTCTTCTATCACCTCCGAGTACTCGAGCGCCGGGGTGATGACCTCTCTGAAACCCCACGCCGCGAAGCGCCCGCGCACCCGACCCTCGAGCTCCACGAGACGCGTGGATTCCGGGGGCAGGACGTCGCGGGTGCCCGGCGTGGTGGCGAACCTGCTGCGTGCCCTGCGCTCCATGAACGAGGCTATCTTAACCGATACAGCCACCGGCGTGCCCCGAATCTGCCGGACGGGTGAGGTAGCATTCTCCCCATGAACGAGATATCCGATTCCCTAAAACAGCGATTCGCCACGATAGCCGACCTGGACGCCGCCTCGGCCGTCCTCTCCTGGGACCAGCAGACGCACATGCCGGAAGGCGGGCTCGCGGCGCGGGCGGAGCAGCTCTCTACCCTGAGCCGCATCTCGCACGATATGCTCGTCTCGGAGGAGACCGGGGCTCTGCTGGAGGAGACCGGCAACCCGGATCCCACCTCGGTGGCGGGGGCCTTTCTGCGGGTGGCCCGGCGGGAGTACGAACGGGCGGCGAGGCTCCCCTCGCGGCTGGTCGGGGAGCTCTCGCGCACCCGCTCGCTCGCGCAGGGGGCCTGGGAGAAGGCCCGGGCAAACTCGGACTGGGAGCTTTTCGCCCCGCACCTGGAGCGGATGGTCGCGCTGCAGCGGGAGGCGGCGGAACACCTGGGCTACGAGGAGCACCCCTACGACGCCCTGCTCGACGCCTACGAGCCCGGGATGCGCAAGTCACAGCTGGACGAGCTCTTCGCCCGGCTCAGAGAGGAGCTCGTCCCGATCGTGAAGAAGCTGCCGCGCGAGGCAACCGGCGAGGAGCCCTTCCGCGGCAACTTCGACGAGGAGAAGCAGGAGGAGTTCAGCACCCGCGTCATAACGGACTTCGGCTACGACTGGAGCCGGGGCCGGCAGGACCGGGTGACGCACCCGTTCTGCACCTCGCTCGGCGGCCCAGCCGACGTGAGGATCACGACCCGCTTCGATCCCACATGGTTCTCCTACCACTTCTTCGCCACGCTGCACGAGACGGGCCACGCCCTCTACGAGCAGGGCGTCGACCCCGCCTACACCCGCACTCCGCTCGCGGGCGGCGCCTCCCTCGGGGTGCACGAGAGCCAGTCTAGGCTGTGGGAGAACATCGTGGGGTGCAGCAGGGAGTTCTGGAACCACTACCAACCGCTGTTCGGGAAGATCTTCCCACAGGCCGCGGGGGCGAGCGCCGAGGATCTCTACCGGGCGGCGAACGTCGCCTACCCCTCCGAGATCCGCACCGAAGCCGACGAGCTCACCTACAACCTGCACATCCTCATCCGTTACGAGATAGAGACAGCTCTCCTCGAGGGTGATCTGGAGGTCTCTGGGCTGCCCGGGGTCTGGAACGAGAAGACGAGGAGCTACCTGGGCTTCGTCCCGTCGAGCACCTCTCGCGGCGTGCTGCAGGACGTCCACTGGGCGAAGGGCCTCATCGGGTACTTCCCGACCTACACTTTAGGCAACGTGCTCTCGGCTCAGATCTTCGAGGCGGCAGAGAGTGCACACCCCGAGATAAGGGAGCAGATCTCCGAGGGCCGCTTCGAGACGCTCCTCGGCTGGCTGAGGGAGAACATACACCGCCACGGCCGGCGCTACGAGCCGCGGGAGCTCATCGAGCGCGCGACCGGTCGCCCGATGGAGAGCGGCCCCTACGTCTCCTACCTGAAAAAGAAATACGGAGAGATCTACGATCTCTGACCCAGGAGGCCGTCGGAACCCGCTAAAGCCCGCCAGAGATCCTGACGAAAATCCCTCCAAAGGTCCCGCGATCAGGGAGGGAACATGAGAAGCAGGTTGGCGACGTACGTACTGCTGGCGGTGCTCGTGCTGGTCTTCTCGACACCGGTGGTAGCGCCCGCGGCGGGTGCGCAGGCCTCTCCGCAGCGTCCGGGGGCGTACATCAAGGGTTGCGGCAAACTCAGGATCTACCTGACCGCCAGGGAGAAGACCATCTACTACGCACAAAACCAGGTCAGGGAATCCCACGGGCTCAAACCTCTGTGCCTGAACAACAAGCTGGTCAAGGCAGCCTACCAGCACGCGACGAAGATGACGCGCTACGACCGCCTCTGGCACGGCAACGTCGGCAGGCGCCTGCACGAGTTCGGTTACGACTGGAAGATCTACGGCGAGAACATAGGCGTAAAACACTTCGACCCCGATGACATGTTCCACGCCTGGATGCGCTCGAAGCGGGATCGAGGCAACATCCTGAACCCTAAGTTCACCCAGGTTGGTGTTGGGGTGCAGTACGGCGTCTACAAGGGCGTCAGGCAGCCGGTCTACTGCGTGGACTTCGCAACGCCCAGATAAACGCCCGGACGGGAAGCCAACCCGGGCGTGAGCTACTCCCCCAAACGCCGGGTGGAGGTTCCCCAGCGCTCCTCTATCCGGCCCAGCCTCCAGACCAGGTAGGAGACCGCCCAGGCGCCGAGGAAGACCACGACGACCGCATACCCCAGATAGCCGAAGTCCAGCCGCTGTACCTCCCCCAGGAACCCACCGAGCTCCACCCGTGAAGTCGCGACCTGGAAGAGCTCCACGGTGCCGATGAGGAGCGCCACCGCAACCGAGAGCCCGGTGACGGTGAGGTTGTAGTAGACCTTGCGCACCGGGTTGGTGAAGGCCCACCCGTAGGCCTGGGCCATGAAGGCCCCGTCGGCTGTGTCCATCAGACACATCCCGGAGGCGAACAGAACCGGCAGCGTGAGCACCACCCAAACGGACATCCCCTGCGTCGCGACCCCGGCCGAGAGCGCGAGCAGAGCTATCTCGGAGGCGGTGTCGAACCCGAGCCCGAAGAGCAGCCCGATGGGGTACATCTGGTAGCTGCTCCGGATGGAATCGAAGAGCCTGCCGAAGAAGCGGCCGGCGAGCCCCCTCCCGGCGAGCAGGCCCTCCAGTTCTTCCCGGTCGTACGTCCCCCGCCGCATCCCGCGGAAGACTTTCCAGATCCCGACGAGCACGACGAGGTTCAAAACCCCGATCATGTACAGAAACCCACCCGAGACCACGGTCCCTATCACCCCGCCGACGGCCCTGAGAGCCGGCAGGTCCCTCTGCGCCTGACGCGTAGCGAGCGCGAGCCCGAGCGCCATGGCCGCGACCACGGTAGAGTGCCCTAAAGAGAAGAAGAACCCCACCCCGACCTGCTTCCTGCCTTCCTGCAGGAACTTCCTGGTGGTGTTGTCTATGGCGGCGATGTGGTCGGCGTCGAAGGCGTGCCTGAGGCCGAGCGTGTACGCGAGCACGCCGAGCCCGAGCATCTTCGGGTGCTGCGGAGCGACGACGAGAAACAAAAGCCCCCACCCCACGAGGTGCAAAAGCCCGGCCACCCCGAACACCCCTCCGAGCCGCAGCCGCACATCCCTGCCCCAGGAGACGCTCCTCACCCGGCTTCCTCCCCCGAGCATCGTGAGCACACCCCGACCGCGACCAGGTGCACCTCCTCAACCTCGAATCCTCCCGAGACCCCGCCGAGGACCTCCACCAGCCGCCTCTCGGCCTCCCTCTCCGGGTGGAAGACCCCCCTGCACTCCCTGCACACCAGATGCGGGTGCCTCTCCCCCCGGGCCTCGAAGAGACGGGGGCCCTCCGGCGGACGGCTCTCCACCACGAGCCCGGCATCACACAGCGCATCGAGCGAGCGGTAGACCGTAGAGAGCTCGAGCCCCGGCAACGTCCCGGACACCTCCCTCCATACCTCCTCAGCCGTGAGGTGCCGGCCGGAGCCGGCCAGAACCTCCCAGATCCTGACCCGCTGCGGCGTGACCCTCAAACCCCGCTCGCGCAGCGTCTCGTCTATGTTCCCGGCCATTGTGTGCAAATTATTTGCAGAAGCCTGGTCCTGGCGCAAGAGTCTCTGGCCGGGGAGGATTTAGAATTTTCATGGGGATAACGGGCGCGAGAGATCGGAGGCGGATTGCGTCTGAGTCCGGAGCTGCTGGAGCTGGCCTACCGGCAGGGGGCCTTCCCGATGGCGGACGAGTCCGGGAAGGTGCGCTTCTACCGCTGCGACCCGCGGGCGGTGCTGGAGTTCGGGGATCTGCACGTCTCGAAGTCGCTCGCGCGCGTGCTGCGCAAAGGGGTGTACGAGGTACGGGTGGACGAGGATTTCGAGGCGGTGATCCGGGGCTGCGCCGACCGGCCCGAGACCTGGATCGGCGAGGAGATCATCGAGGGCTTCCTGGGGCTCTACGAGCGGGGTCTGGCGCACAGCGTCGAGGCCTACCGGGAGGGCGAGCTCGTCGGGGGGCTCTACGGGGTCGCGCTCGGGGGGGCGTTCATGGGTGAGTCGATGTTCAGCCGGATGCCGGACGCCTCGAAGGTCTGCCTGGTGCATCTGGTGGAGCGTCTCGAGGAGCGCGGGTACGTGCTGCTCGACTGCCAGATCCAGAACGACCACCTCGCCCGCATGGGTGCCACCGAGATCCCGGAGGCCGAGTACATGAGGCGGCTCGAAGAAGCGCTCGGGCTCCGGAGGAGCTTCGTGTGAGGCCGGCGTGGTAAGCTAGCCCCATGGACGAGAGATATCTCAAGCTGGACCGGAGACCGGATCTGGAACGCCCCGTACTCGTGTGCGCCTTCACCGGATGGAACGACGCGGCCGAGGCGGCGAGCGTCGCGGTCGCCACGCTCGGCAGTTCGTGGGGGGCGGAGCGCATCGGCCGCTTCGAGAGCGAGGAGTTCTTCGACTTCCAGGCCACCCGGCCGCAGATAAAGCTCATCGACGGCATAACGCGCGAGATAGAGTGGCCGGAGAACGTCCTGTGGGCCACGTCCCGCAGCGTCGAGGCCGCCGGCGGGCGCGGGGCGGTATTCCTTTCCGGTCCCGAGCCGAACCTGCGCTGGCGGACATTCTCGCGTACGGTGGTGGAGCTCGCGCGAGAGCTCGGCGTCGAGATGGTCGTCACCCTCGGCGCGCTGCTCGCCGACGTTCCGCACTCGCGCCCGATCGCGGTGAACGCCAACTCCCAGGATCCCGCGCTGATAGAAGGGCTCGGCCTCAGCCCCTCACAATACGAGGGCCCCACGGGGATAACCGGCGTACTGCACCGGATGTGCGCCGACGCCGGGCTGCCCTCGGTGAGCTTCTGGGCCTCCGTGCCGCACTACCTGCCCGCGGTCCCCTCCGCCCCGGCGGCGCTCGCCCTCCTGGAGAGCTTCTCCGAGCTGCTCGGGGTCGAGGTGGAGGTCGGCGGCCTGCGCAAATCCGCCGAGGAGTACCAGGAGCAGGTCTCCGCCGCCGTCGCGCGCGACCCGGACCTCACCTCCTACGTCAGGATGCTCGAGGAGCGCTACGACGCGCAGGGGCCCGGGGAGCCGAACATACCCTCGGGAGACGATCTCGCCCGGGAGCTCGAGGACTTCCTGCGCAACCAGCGCAGGGAGGACGGCTAGGAGAGAACGGGCAGGCTCCTCTTCTTTCTCTTCAGCCCTTCGTTGAGGCTGCCGGAGCGGTACCCGGAGAGGTCGAGCGCGACGTAGAGGAAGCCGGCCTCCTTGAGCTCCGCGGAGATCTCCTCGCGCATCGCGAAGGCCCGCTCCATCTCCTCCTCGCCGACCTCGAGGCGGGCGATCTCGCCGTGGTGGCGCACCCTCACCTGCCGGAAGCCCTCCCGGCGCAGGAACTCCTCCGCCCGGGCCACCTGGGCGAGCTTCTCGGGGGTTATCTCCTGCCCGTACGGGAAGCGGCTCGAGAGGCAGGCGAGCGCGGGCTTGTCCCAGGTGGGGAGCCCGAGGTGACGCGCGAGCGCCCTCACCTCCTCCTTGCCCATCCCGGCCGCGGAGAGCGGGGAGAGGACCCCGAGCTCGCGTGCGGCCTTCCTTCCGGGCCGCCAGTCGCCCTCGTCGTCGGCGTTCGCGCCGTCCACGATGCAGCTGTAGCCGCGTTCCTCGGCGATCTTCTTCAGGTCGGTGTAGAGCGTGCTCTTGCAGAAGTAGCAGCGGTTGGTCGGGTTGCTCGCGTAGTTGGGGTCGTCGAGCTCGCGGGTGTCTATGATCACGTGCTCGACCCCGAGCGAGGCTACGAACCGCCTGGCCTCCTCGAGCTCCGAGGGCAGGTAGGTCTCGTTGTCCGAGGTGACCGCGAGCACCCGCTCCTTCGGGAGGGCCCGCGCGGCGACCGCGAGCGCGAGCGAGGAGTCCACCCCGCCGGAGAACGCGACGAGCGCGCTCCCGTGGGGACGGACGATCCCTTCGAGCTGCTGCAGCCTGCGCTCGAGCTCCTCGGGGGAGAAGTCGTGGTCCGGCACCTGGCACCCTCCTTCCGTCCGGCCTACGGTCACTGTTTTACCGCATCTCTCGAGAGCCAGCGCACGACCTCCTGCGCGTGGGCGTCCGGCGGGAAGACCGGGTAGAAGACGTGCCCGACCGCGCCGTCGCGCACCACGAGGGTGAGGCGCTTTACGAGGACCATCCCCTCCACCTCGAAGGTCGGGAGCCCGAGCGCGCGGCAGAAGCCCAGCCCCTCGTCGCTCAAAAGCTCGTACGGCAGGGTGAGCCTCTCCTTCGCCTCCCGCTGGTAGTCGGTGTCCTGGGTGCTCAGGCCGAAGACGCGGGCCCCGAGGGCCAGGATCTCATCGTGGTGGTCGCGGAAACCGCAGGACTCCGGGGTACAGCCGCGGGCGCCCGGGATACTGTCCCACCCCTCGGGCAGCGGCACGCCGGGGCGTCCGGTCATCGGGTAGCAGTAGACGACGGTCGTTCCCGGGAGCGAGGAGAGATCGACCCTCTCCCCGGAGGTGGCCGGAAGGGCGAGGGACGGCATCCGAGCGCCGGGGAGGTGGTCGCAGGCGCCGTCGTCTTCGGGGACGGGCAGGTCTTCCGGCAGATGTTCGTAGCCGCCCGCCACCTACACCCTCTCCAGCACGACCGCCGCGTTGTGTCCGCCGACGCCGAGGTTGGCGCAGAGGGCGACCTCGAGGTCGGGGGCCTCTCGCGGCTCGTCCACGACGTAGTCGAGCTTCGCGCAGTCGGGGGCGAGCTCTTCGAGGTTGCGCATCGGCGGGACCGTCCTCTCCTTGAGCGCGAGCGCGCACACCGAGGCCTCTATCGCGCCGGTCGCCCCCATCGCGTGCCCCAGCGTCGACTTCGTCGCCGAGACCATGGCGTTCGGGTTGATCTGGTACATCGCGCGCGACTCGGGGCCGTCGCCGGCCGGGGTGCCCGCACCGTGGGGGTTGATGTACCCGACGCGCCCGCCCTCGACCCCGGCCCGTTCCAGCGCGAGCTGCATCGCCCGCAGGATCCCGCGCCCCTCCCTGTCCGGGTCGACGGTGCTGTAGGCGTCCGTGGTGCGCCCGACCCCCGTTATCTTGGCGTAGGGGTCGGCGCCGCGGCACGCGGCGGATTCCTCGCTCTCCAGGACGAAGACCGCCGCGCCCTCCCCGAGCACGAACCCCCGGTGGTCGCGGTCGTAGGGCCGGCAGGCCCCCTCGGGGTCGTCGTTGAGGTCGCTCATCGCCCGCATCGAGATGAACCCCGCCAGGAAGACCGGCGTTATCACGGCCTCGGTGCCGCCGCAGAGCACCATGTCCGCGTCCCCGCGTCGGATCAGGTCGAACCCGAAGCCCAGGGCATCGGTGCCGCAGGCGCAGGCGAGCGCAGGGGAGGCGGAGGGTCCCTGCACGCCATACTGGATCGCGACGTGCGCCGCCGCGGCGTTCGGCATGATCTTGGTGACCGCGAACGGGTTGACCCGGGTGGGACCCTTGGTGTCCATCGTGCGCTGGGTCTCCTCCATGCTCGCCACCCCGCCGATGCCGCTGCCGAGGACCAGCCCGACCCGCTCGGGGTTGCTCTCGAGCTCCCCCCAGGCCCCGGCGTCGTCCAGCGCGAGCTTCGAGGCCGCGAGTCCGAAGTGGGTGAAGCGGTCGGTCCTCTGCACCGCCTTGCGGTCCATGAAGTCCCTCGGGTCGAATGAGCGGCACTCGGCGGCGATCCTCACGGCGAAATCCGAGGCGTCGAAGAGCGTGATCGGACCGACCCCGCTCTCCCCCGCGAGCAGGGCCTTCCAGAAGTCCTCGCGCCCCACGCCGAGTGGGCTCACGACGCCTATCCCCGTTATGTACGCCGCCGGACGACCGTTGTGCATAAAACCTCCAGAGAGCGCCAAACCCAGCCGTCAATCTTAGCATCCCGCAGCCGGGCTTACCCCGCCGCTACAATGTATCCACGATGGAAGGCGAGCACGGAACCGTGGACGATTTCGCGAGGAGATACCCGGGGATGTGGCTCGCGGTGGTGCTCGACGGCCCGGGGAGCCGTTCGGGGACCCTCATACTGGCCACGCCCTCCCGCGAAGAGGCGGGCCGGGCGGTGATGCGCTACGCCGCCGAGAGGCGCCCCGTCTACTTCGGACGGGCGCCGGAGAGGGAGGGCGGCCCTGGCGGCGCCACCGGCCCGCGGCTAGGATAGGGTCACGGTAGAAGTGGCTGCAATCCGCTCGGAGGGAGCTTTCGATGTTGGATCTCAGATACATCCGCGAGAACGCAGCGGCGGTGAAGGAGAACTGCAGGAACCGGGGCGTCGAGGCAGACGTGAACCTCGTCGTCGAGCTCGCCGGGCGGCGCTCGAAGCTCATAACCGATCTGAACGAGTTGAGACAGAACCAGAACCAGCTCGCCAAGCGCATCGGCAGGGAGAGAGACCCCGCAGCCCGGGAGAGGCTCATAGAGGAGTCGCGCGCCCTGAAGGACGAGATCCCGAGGAGGGAGCAGGAGCTGGCGGAGGTCGAGGAGAGGCTGCGCGAGGAGCAGCTCAAGATCCCGAACATGACCCACCCCGACGCCCCCATCGGGAAGGACGACACCGAGAACGTCGAGATCAGCCGCTGGGGCGAACCGAAGGAGTTCGACTTCGAGCCGAAGGACCACGTCGAGATCGGGGAGTCTTTGGGGATCATCGACTTCGATTCCGGGGCGAAGACGACCGGCAGCAAGTTCTACTTCCTGCGCGGCGAGGCGGTCCTGCTCGAGCTCGCGCTCGTGCGCTACGCGCTGGATGTGCTCGTGGCGCGCGGCTTCGAGCCCGCCATAACCCCGGATCTGGCCCGCGACGAGGCGCTCGTCGGGACCGGGTTTATCCCGCGCGGGCCGGAGACCCAGATCTACTCGGTCGAGGACACCGACCTCTCGCTCATCGCGACCGCCGAGATAACCCTCGCCGCCCAGCTTCAGGACGAGATCGTCGAGGAGGAGGATCTCCCGCTGCGCTTCGCCGGGCTCTCGCACTGCTTCCGCACCGAGGCCGGCTCCCACGGCCGGGCGAGCCGGGGCCTCTATCGGGTGCACCAGTTCACCAAGGTCGAGATGTTCGCGTTCACCACGCCCGAGGGCTCGGAGGAGATGCACCGCGAGATGCTCGCAACGGAGGAGGAGATCTTCCGCAACCTCGAGATCCCCTACCGGGTGGTGGACATCTGCACCGGGGATCTCGGCGGGGCCGCCTACCGGAAGTACGACGTCGAGGCCTGGATGCCGGGCCGGGGCGACTACGGCGAGGTCACCAGCACCTCGAACACCACCGACTACCAGGCACGCCGGCTGCGGATCCGCTACCGCCCAGAGGGGGGGTCCCCCAGGCTCCTGCACACCCTGAACGGCACCGCGATAGCGGTCAGCCGCGCCCTGATCGCGCTGCTCGAGAACCACCAGCAGCCGGACGGCTCGGTGGTGCTCCCGGAGAAGCTCGTCCCCTACACAGGCTTCGAACGCATAGGGATGAAGTAGCGCGGGGGCATCCGATGCCGGAGCGGGACCCGGCGGGCGCGCTGATCCGACGCTCCCGCACCTGGTCGCAGGCAGCCGACGAGGGAGAGCTCTTCCGGGCCGCCTCTAGCATGCTCCGGGAGGTCTTCGGCGTGGATACCGGCTACTTCGTCTACCGCCGGGGATCGATCCTGGGCGAACCGGCGGGCCCTCTGCAGGTGTACGAGCCGTGGGGGGTGCTCTCGGGGAGGCGCGAGGAGATCGCACGCCGGGTGGTCCGGCAGGATGAAACCCCGGGGGCACTCTCCGGTCTGAGCGAGCGCTGGATGGACCTCTCCGAGGTCCCGCCGGAGGTACGCTCCGACTGGAAGCGCTGGGGCGTGGAGCAGGGAGGTTCCTGGGCGCTCACCTTCCGCGGGGAGCGCGTGGGCGCGATGGTGCTGCGCCGCGCCCGGCGCGCACAGGACGACGACAGGGATCTGGTATCCCTGTGCGCGGTGCAGACCTCGCTGGTTCTGGAACTCATCTCCGCCCGCCGGGCCGCGGAGGAGGCGAGCGAGCGGGACTTCCTGACCGGGCTGTGGAACCGGCGGGGTTTTCTGGAACGGATCGCCGGAGCCACCTCCGGCGGGCACCCTGCCCTGTTCATCGGGGTCGTCGACCTGGACAACCTCAAGGAGACCAACGACGAGCTCGGCCACCCGGAGGGAGACCGCCTGTTGCGGAAGACGGCTCGCCTGCTGCGCGAGCACCTCGGCGGCAGCGGGATCGCCTGCCGGTGGGGTGGGGACGAGTTCGTGATCCTGCAGAGCGCGGCCGCACCGTGCAGCCCGCACCACGCGGCGCGTCGGCTGGAGGAACATCTCGCCGCCGGCGGGGTGACGGCCAGCGCCGGGATCGCAGTCTGGGGCGAGGACGGAACGAGCTGGGAGGAGTGTTACGCCGCCGCCGACCGCAGGCTCTACGCGCGCAAGATGGCCCGGCAGCCCGGCTGACCCTACAGAGAGACGCCGAGGAGACCCCGCGTGAGCTGGAAGGCGACATTCCCCCTCCCGAAGAGCTTCGGCAGGTAGCGGCGGGAGGCGACCAGCATGATCGCCTCCATCAGCGATTCGGTCCACCTCCCCGCCTCCCCCGCGAGCACCGCGTCGAGATCCTCCACGTACCGCTCTACCGTCCCCGGGTCGGAGGAGACCTGAACCAGCGGGACCATCCGGTGCGCCTGAAGCGGGCGGCCCGCCACGTGCGCGAGCATCACCTCAACCCCCGTCGCACCCATCCCGGTCGCGGTCTCGACCCAGTGCGTGGTCGGTGTCTCCATCACGTGCAGCCCCGGATTCTCCGCGACCTGTCCGTAGGCGAGGGTGATGCGGGGCCTCACATCCCCGAGAACCGCTCTGCGGTAGGCCCGGCTCTCGAGCAGGGCTCCGCGCCCCGGCACCACCACGGTCCCTCCCGCCCCGACCACGGCGAGCGTCACACCGGCCAGCGCGAGCGCCGCTCCCTCGGAGAGGTGCCCTGCGGCATGCAGCCCCAGACGGAGGTTCTCTAGCCCGACCTCGAAGCCCTCCATCTCCCCCATCCCCGCGAGCGCCGCCTCGAACCACTCCTCCACGCGGCGCGTCACACGCTCTATCCCGCCGTCGAGCTGGATGCTCGCCCAGCCGAACGCCTCCGGGTCGAGCCCGCGGGAGGAGAGGAGTGCCCGGAAGTAATCGTTGTGGGTCTTCTCGCAGCCGTGCTCCAGGAGCAAAGCGGCTCCGACGAGCGGATGGGCGAGGTAGCCGAGGACGGTGCGGGCGTAGATCTCCTCGGAGGAGCCGCCCGAGACGCCGCACCCCTCGGTGTGCGGCAGCGCGACGAACCGGGAGAGCTTCCCCTCGCCGAGGCCGCTTTCGTCGAGCTTCTGCGCGATGCGCAGCGCGATCTGCCCCGAGCACAGGCTGGTCGGCATGATGAGCCCGACCCTGTCCGCGGCGGGCCCGCGCCCGCCCCGCACGGCCTCGTAGGTCCATCCCCCGGAGGGCCGGGAGCCCACCACCGCGAGCGGCTCGCCGTCCGGGGTGGGCGAATCCAAAAGACGGTCGAGGTTCCCCGGGCCGGTCTGCCTCCACTCGCGCCAGATCGAGACCTGGGAGTGCCCGGCCCTCTCCCCGGCGGTCCTCTCTCCGGATGCGACGCGCAGGGTGAGATCGAAGGTCCTGCGGCCGAGCTCTTCCATCGGGGTGCCGTCCAGGTAGGCCCCGGCGTTCACGTCCATCTCGTCCTCGAGCAGCCGGTAGCGGCCCGTGGTGGTGACGAACTTGATGGTGGGTACGAACGGGAAGTTGGTGATCGATCCGTTGCCGGTGGTGAAGAAGATCATGTTCGCCCCCGAGGCGACCTGACCGGCGACGCTCTCCAGGTCGTTGCCGGGGCTGTCCATGAAGTAGAAGCCCGGTGCGTCCATCCTCTCGCCGTACTCGACGACCTCGTCGAGCCTGACCTCCGGGTCCTTCTTGCGCGCCGCCCCGATGGACTTTATGGAGATGTTGTAGAGCCCGCGGAGGTTGTTCCCGCCGGAGGGGTTGCCCTCGGCGGTGTGCCCGTGCCAGGCGGCGCGCTCTTCGAACCTCTCCACCATCGAGAGGAAGCGGCGGGCGACATCGAGGTCGCGCACCCGCGAGAGGACGTACTCCTCCGCCCCGATCAGCTCGTCGGTCTCAGCCAGGTTCGCGCTCCCGCCGTTCCGGAGCACCTCCTTCGCCACCCATCCGGCGAGCGGGTTGGCCGAGACGCCGGAGAAGGCGTCGGAGCCCCCGCACTGCAGCGCGACCCTGAGCCCCGAAAGCAGCTCCTCGGTGCGCCGGGCGCGTCCCACCTCCCCGAGCCAGCCCGCGGCGATCTTCTCCGCCCGCCGCAGCCCGGTCTCGAAGGGACAATCGAGCGTCATGAAGCGGTGCGGGACGTCGCCGAGCGGGTAGCCTTCCTGCCAGGCGTAGCGGCGCACCATCTCGCCGGTCACGGGCGACCCCGGCTCGTCCACCGCGAGCACGGCCCCGACGTTGGGGTGGACCATGAACCCCGCGAGCGTCCGGAGCAGGAGGTCGAGGTTGTTGGGCGTGCGGTCCTCGCCGCCCTCGGTGTGCGCGACGGCGACGACGCCGTCCAGGCCGGGATGCCCCTCCGCCACATCGCCCATCCTGCGCTCCAGAGCCTTCGCGAAGGAGCCGGTGCGCGAGGTTATCCCGAGGACCACGACGTAGTTGCGGGTCCCGACCCCGCGTCCGCCGCCACGCCGGTACCCGTAGAACGTGGCGCGATCCCGGTGCAGGGGCACCTGCTCCGCCGGGCGGAAGCGCTCCTCGTCGAGCCGGTAGGGCAGAAGCGGCGCGTCGGTGAAGTTGGCCTCCCGCGGGAGCCCGAAGCCCACGCGCCGCTCCTTCAGAACCCGCAGGATCTTCTCGTTGCACAGGTACCCTCCGGGCGGTATCCCGCGCACCGCCTCCCCGAACGGGAGCCCCCAGGAGAGGAGCGGCTCCCCCCTCCGGATGGCGCGCACGGCGAAGCGGTGCCCCTCGAGGACGGTGTGCCGGATCACGATCTCATCTTCGCCGCACATCACCCGCATCCCGGCCTTCAGGGTGCGCACGGCGATCGCAGCGTTGTCCCGAGGGTCCGGGAGCCGTCCGACGTCCTCGAAGCCGACCCGCTCGTACGCATCCAAGATGGCGCCCCTCCTCTCTCCCCGACGTTACCGGCTCCAGTGTAACCCGGATGCGGGGGCCGGCACCCGGAAGATATACTCTTCACCCAGCAGGGCAGGCTCGCATCGAGAGAGGAGACGCGCATGGCCGAAGTCGTCGAAAAGCTCACCAAGAAGAGCGAGGACCCCAGCCGCTGGTATCTGGACGTGATCCGGATGGCCCGGCTCGCCGACTACGGCCCGGTGCGCGGAACCTTCGCGATAAGACCCTACGGGTACGCGATCTGGGAGAGGATGCAGCGGGACCTCGACGACCGCTTCAAGGCGACCGGCCACACCAACGCCTACTTCCCGCTGTTCATCCCTGAGAGCTACCTGAAGAAGGAGGCCGAGCACGTCGAGGGATTCAACCCCGAGGTGGCCTGGGTGACCCGGGCCGGGAGCGAAGAACTCGAGGAACCCATCGCCGTCCGCCCGACCTCCGAGACGATAATCTGCGACTTCTACCGCAAATGGATCGACTCCTACCGCGACCTGCCCATCCTGATAAACCAGTGGTCCAACTTCGTGCGCTGGGAGAAGGTGACCCGGCCCTTCCTGCGCACCACGGAGGTTCTCTGGCAGGAGGGTCACACGGTGCACGCCACCGCCGAGGAGGCGCGCGAGGAGGCCCTGCGGATGCTCGGGGTCTACAGGGACTTCTACGCCGAGACCGCGGCCATCCCGGTACTCACCGGGGCGAAGAGCCCCTCGGAGCGCTTCGCCGGGGCCGTCGAGACGTTCACCTGCGAGGCGCTGATGGGCGACGGGCGGGCGCTGCAGGCCGCCACCAGCCACGACCTCGGGCAGAACTTCGCGAGGGCGTTCGACATCACCTTCCTGGACGAGAACCAGGAGCGGGTCTACCCCTACCAGACCTCGTGGGGCTTCTCTACCCGGGCGGTCGGCGCGCTCATCCTGGTCCACGGCGACGACCGGGGGCTGAAGCTCCCGCCGCGCCTGGCCCCCACCCAGGCGGTCATCGTCCCGATCTACCGGGGCAAGAGCAAGGGAGCGGTGCTCGAAGAGGCGCGGAAGCTCCTCTCGGAGCTCGAGAGCCCGGACCTCAGGGTCGAGGCCGACCTGGACGAGGAGCACTCCCCCGGCTGGAAGTTCAACGAGCACGAGGTACGGGGGGTGCCGGTGCGCATCGAGCTCGGGCCGAAGGACATCGAGAAGGATCAGGTCGTCCTGGTGCGCCGCGATACCGGCGAGAAGGAACCCGCAGGCCGCAGGGACCTGGCACGTCGGTTGCCGGAGCTCCTGGAGGAGATCCAGGAGAACATGCTGCGTCAGGCGCGCTCGTTCCTCGAGGAGAATACCCGCCACGTCGAGAGCTACGAGCAGATGAAGGAGACCATCGCCGAGAAGCGCGGCTTCGTCGTCGCCCCGTGGGACGGCACTGAAGAGACCGAGCAGCGGATAAAGGAGGAGACGAAGGCGACGATCCGCCTCCTGCCCTTCGAGCGGGAGGAGGGCAAAGACCCGGTCTCCGGCCGGCCGGGGAAGACCGCTGTCTTCGCCCGGGCCTACTAGGCCGCCACTTGACCGGGGCGCTGAGAGAGGCTAGGATTCCCGAACGCATGTTGTAAGCGGAGTTCTATTCATAGAACTTAGTACCCTTGGAGGGGGGAAAAGTGTACGATCTTCGTGGTGCCCCCGGGTCATCCGGCGCCCGGGCGAGGCTTTTTTGGATCATGGCCCTCGCGCTCGCCGTATCGCTCTCCGCAGTCGTGCTCGCGACCTCGGACCGAAAGGTCGAGGCACGCCAGCGGCCCGCGCTTCCCCCGGCGGGGAAGCCGGTGATTCCCTATCTTCTCTCCGATCCTGGAACCGTGACGGCCCTCGAGAAGAAGTTCGGTCTCGGCCAGGATGAAAAGGGCCGGCTCCTGCTCGCCGTCCGGCGCGAGAACCGCACCATCGCCGGCGCCTACGCCCGGAGCGAGCGGGTCCTGGGAGCCGGGAGGAACTCCATGGCCCGCAGCGGAGATGCCGTCGTCGTCTCCGCGTACAACCGCCGGGTGAGCCGGGCGGAGGAGCGGGCCAGAGCCGAGATCCTGGGGCTCGTCCCCGCCCGGGAGCGCCCCGCCCTGAGGAGCTGGCTCGGGAGCCGGTGGAGCCAGGCGGTGCAGCAGAACTGCGGGGGCTACACGCGGCTCACGTACAACACCAGATCCTCCCTGGGGGTCACCGACAGGGTCTACGCCACCCAGTACAACGGCTACACCAGCTTCGAGGTCGCCCTGCCGCACCAGGCGCTCAAACAGAAAGGAGGCTTCAGGGTCCGCCTGAGCTACGGCGGGCACAGCGTCTGGGTCCCGGTCAGGGAGGTCGGGCCGTGGAACACCCGCGACAACTACTGGCAGAGCAGCAGATACCGCACCATGTGGCGCAACCTCCCCCGGGGCGTGCCGGAGGCCAAAGCCGCCTACTGCCGGAACTACAACCGGGGGGAGGACGAGTTCGGCCGCACCGTCGCCAACCCCGCCGGCATAGACATAACCCCGGCCGTCGCGCACCGGCTCGGGCTCGCGACCTACGAGAACGCCAGGATCACGGTCTACTACCCCTGGGTCGGACACTAACCTCCTTGACCGCGGGGCGATGATGCTTTAGCATCTCTGCCCAAGCGCGAACCCGCATCGAGAGCGGTGGAGGGAACTGGCCCTGCGAAGCCGCGGCAACCGGCGGAGCCCCGGAGGGCTCCGTGAGGTGCCAAATCCAGCAGGCGGCGGCCCGGTGGTCTCCGGCCTGGAAGATGTGGGAAGAGCCTGAAAAGCGGCCTCTTCTGCGAGCGGGTTAGCGCGCCGGGCGGCGGGAAAGCCGCACCATGACGTGTAGACCCGACGAGGGAAGGAGGCTGTATTACTCCGCAGCATGGCACAAGATCCGGGGGCCGGGGCTAAGGAAGCCCCGGCCCGTTCGGGCAGGGCTCTCTGCCGCATAGGACCCTTCGAACCGGAGCTCGGCGGCCATCTCCCCGAGGTCGTTCTGGCCTACGAGACCTGGGGCGAGCCCAACGAGGCGAGGGACAACGCGGTTCTCATCGTCCACGCCCTCACGGGCGACTCGCACGCCGCCGGGGAGCCGGACGAGGAGTACAGGCGCGGCGGCTGGTGGCATCCCCTGATCGGGCCGGGGCGTCCGGTGGACACGGAGCGGTACTTCGTGGTCTGCTCGAACGTGCTCGGCGGATGCTCCGGGAGCACGGGGCCGGCCTCCCGCGACCCGATCTCCGGCAGGCCCTACGGGATGCGCTTCCCGCTCGTCACGATCCGGGACATGGTGCGGGCCCAGAAGCGCCTGCTCGAGGAGCTCGGCATAGAGCGTCTCGAGCTGGTCGCCGGGGGCTCCATCGGCGGGCAGCAGGCGCTCGAGTGGGCCGTGGAGTTCCCCGGGTTCGCGAGGAGGGTGATCCCGGTCGCCGCGACCGGCGCCCTCGGGCCGCAGGGGATCGGGATGAGCGAGATCGGACGCCGGGCGATCATGTCCGACCCCGACTGGCAGGGGGGCGACTACTACGGCACGGGGCGCTCGCCGGAGCGGGGGCTCGCCATAGCCCGGATGGCCGGGATGATGACCTACCAGAGCGCACAGGGGCAGTGGGAGCGCTTCGGGAGGAGGCCGGCGACGCGTCCGGCGCTCTACGAGGAGTTCGGCGGACGCTTCGAGGTGGAGAGCTACCTGCACTACCAGGGACGCGACCTGGTGAGGAGGTTCGACGCCAACTCCTACCTGTACCTGACGCGCGCGATGGACCTCTACGACGTGGCCGCGGGCTATCGGTCCGAGCAGGAGGCTCTCTCGCGCATGGAGTCGGAGTTGCTCTTCGTGGGCATCTCGAGCGACTGGCTCTTCCCGGCGGCCGAGGTGCGCGCCCTCGCGGAGAGGGCGCGGCGGGCGGGGGCGCGGGCGCACTACGTCGAGATAGAGTCCCCGAACGGCCACGACGCGTTCCTCAAGGACTGGGACGCGATGGAGGAGGTCTTCAGAGATTTTCTGGAGTAAGGAGCAGGAGAAGCGAACGGAGCGTGATCCATTGAGAGAGAAACCCCTGGTGATCAAGTTTGGGGGCACCTCGGTCGGCGGGGGCGAGCAGTTCGTCCGCGCCGCGGGGATAGCCGCCACGGAGGCTCGCAGACGCCCGGTGGCCGTCGTCGTCTCGGCCATGCGCGGCGTGACCGACGAGCTCATCGGGTACACCGGGGGGGCGGGCTCTCGAACCGCACCGGGGGTCGAGGCCCTGCTCGAAAATCTGGCCCGGCGACACCTCGAGGCGGCGCGGTGGGCGTGCTCCGGGGAGCGGCTCGCGGCGCTCGAGGACGATCTGTATCGTCTCCTGTCGGAACTGAGGGGGCTGTGCCTGGGTGGGGGTGCCGATCGCAGGGAGGCCATCGCGTCCTTCGGCGAGCGGCTCTCGGCGAGGATGATGGCTGCGGTGCTGGACGAGCTCGGCGTACCGGCCGCGGTGGCCCAGGACCCGATAGCGACCCGCGGCGGCGGCGACGGACCCGAGGTCGACCCGGAACGGACACGGCAGCGATGTAACCGCAGCGTCACGCCGCTGCTCGAGGAGGGGATGGTCGCGGTCGTCCCCGGCTACGTCGGACGCGACCCGGACGGCGGCGTGGCGACGCTCGGACGGGGAGGCTCGGACCTCTCGGCGACGGTGCTCGGCCGGGCCCTGGGCTCCGAGGAGGTCTGGATCATGACCGACGTCGACGGCGTGCTCTCGGCCGACCCGACCCTCGTGCCCGGGGCGGTGCCGATCCCCCACCTCTCCTACGAGCAGGCCGGGGCGTTCGCCCGCCTCGGGGCGAAGGTTCTGCACCCGAGGACGATGGAGCCGGCAGAGGCGGCCGGGATGGAGGTCGTGGTGCGCAACACCTTCAACCCCTCCTTCCCCGGCACGCGCATCTCCTCCGGAGAGGGAGGCGGGGCGCGCTGCGTCGGCCTCCGGCGGGGAATCGCCGTCGAGATCCCCTGCGGCGGGGGACGCAGGCGCCGGGCGGCGGCCGTCGTGTGCATCGGCGGCCGGGAGAGCGGGCTGCTCGAGCGCGGCACCCGCTGCCTGCTCGCGGCGGGGATCTCTCCCCTGCACGCCACCTTCTTCGGGCCTGGGGCGATCTTCTTCGTCGCCGAGGAGCGGGAGAGGGAGGCTCTGCGCGCGCTGCACGACGGGCTCGTCGTGAACTCCGCGGTGGTGGGCGAGGGGGTCGCATGAAGCGGCTCGAGATAGTCCAGCTCGGGCTCGGCAACGTCGGGCGGGCCGTCGCCCAGATCGTGCTCGAAGAGCGCAAGCGCTGGCGCGAGCAGATGGGGCTAGACATCCGCTACCGGGCGGTCTCGGACACCTCGGGGGCGCTCGTCGGCGAGGAGTTGCTGCCGCAGGCGATAAGGCTGAAGGAGCGGGGAGGCAGGCTCTCCGAGCTCGGCACCGAGCCGCTCGAGGACATCCTCCTCTCAGAGCCCGCCCCCGGCACGGTGAGGGCCGTCGTGGACCTGGCGGTGCACGGCGGGACCTACGACCTCGACCTGCTCGGGGTTCAGAACGGCTCATACCTCGTGCTCTCGAACAAGGGTCCGCTCTCCGGCACGACGGAGCAGTACGAGAAGCTCGTGCACATGCTCCCGGGCCGGCTCTGGCGGGAGGCGACGGTGGGGGCGGGGATGCCGATCCTCTCGACCATCGACGCCCTGCTCTCCAGCGGGGACGAGATCTTCGAGATCCAGGCCAGCCCGAGCGGCACCCTGGGGTTCATCATGAGCGCGGTGGAGGCGGGGCACTCCTTCTCGGAGGCGGTCCGCAAGGCCGTCGAGCTCCGCTACGCCGAGCCCGACCCGCGCGACGACCTCTCGGGGCTCGACGTGGCGAGGAAGGCGATAATCCTGGCCCGCGCCATCGGCCGCAGGATAGAGCCCTGGGAGGTGCCCTACCAGTCGCTCGTCCCGGAGGGCCTCGAGGACGTCCCGCTGGAGGAGTTCATGCGCAGGGTCGGCGAGGCGGACGAAGCCTTCGAGGAGCGGCTGCTCTCGGTCGAGCCGGGCCACATGCTGCGCTACCTGGCGCGCATCCCGAAGGAGGGGCCGGTGGAGGTCGGGCTGCACGACACGCCGGTCGAGAGCCCCTTCGGCCCCATCTCCGGGCCGGAGAACGTTTTCGAGTTCCGCACCCGGCGCTACTCGGATGTTACCCTCACGATATCCGGGCCCGGAGCGGGGCCGGAGCGCACCGCGAGCGGCGTCGTCTTCGACCTGCTCGACATAGCCAGAAAGCGAGCGACGGACGAGGAGATCTGAGAAGAGAATGTCCGAGGGATACAACGTCGCAGTAGTGGGAGCGGGGCTCGTCGGGGAGAAGCTCGTCTCCGAGCTCTACCGCCGCGGGTTCCCGGTACGTGATCTCAGGGTGCTCGCCCGCAGCCCCCGCACCGCCGAGCTCGCCGGCAGGACCTTCGAGATAGGCGTCGCCGAACCGGAGGCCTTCGAGGGGGTGGACATCGCCCTCTTCGCCGGAACCGAAGGCGAGAAGGGTGCGGCGGTGCGGCTCGCCCGCGAGGCGATCGTCCGCGGCGCGACCGTCATAGACAACGGCAGCGACTTCCGGCTCGACCCGGAGGTGCCGCTCGTCGTCCCGGAGGTGAACCCGCACGCGCTGGAGAACCATCGGGGTCTGATCTCCAACCCCAACTGCTCGACGATCCAGATGGTCGTCGCCCTCGCCCCCATCGCCCGCAGCTTCGGCCTCGAGCGGGTGGTCGTCTCGACCTACCAGGCGGTCTCGGGCGCGGGCAGAGCCGGGGTCGAGGCGCTCGAGATGGGCTCCGGGGAAGCCTTCCCCAGGCCCATCTCGGGCAACGTCCTCCCGCTCATCGGATCCGTCGGCGAGGACGGGTACACCACCGAGGAGAGGAAGATGCGCGAGGAGTCGCGCAAGATCCTCGAGATACCCTCCCTCCCGGTCTACGCCACCACGGTGCGCGTCCCCGTGCACACGGGCCACGCCGAGAGCATCTACGTCGAGACCTCCGAAGAGGTGACCCTCGACGCGGTCTTATCTGCCCTCTCCGAAGCCCCCGGGATCGAACCCTACGCCGACCCCCTCCAGGCCCCCACCCCAATCGAGGTGGCCGGCGACCCGAAGGTCCACGTCGGGAGGGTGCGTGCGGAGGGCAACGTCGTCGAGCTGTGGTGCGTGGCCGACAACCTACTCAAGGGCGCCGCCACCAACGCCGTGCAGATAGCGGAGGCGCTCGTCGGCGTCGGGGCCCCGAAGGCCGTATAATCCTTGAAGGTGCAAACAAAGCCGGGCCCTCCGGCGGGCGAGAGAAGGTGATAGCATGGCTGTCGAACATCCCTCATTCTGGAAGCGCCTCTTCGACGTCTCCCACCCCTCGAGCCGGGAGGAGAAGGTGATCTCCTACGTCTGCCACCGGCTGAGGGAGGGGGCACCTCTGGAGGAGGTCCTCAAGGAAGACTACGTACGAGATAACTGCTCCCCCAAAGACATCGAGGACATCCTGCGCAACCCGCGTCTGATCCACACGGCCCGCGAGAGCATGGAGCACGAGATACACGCGGAGGAGGAGAGCTTCAGACGCCGCCGCTGAGTGCTCCCGGGGACGGGAAGACCGGAGCTTTTCCCAGCGCTGTATAATTTTCGAGGCTGCGGTCTGGATGTTACGGGAGACTGGAGATAAGAGATGCCGATATACGAGTACAAATGTGATAACGATCATGTCTTCGACATAATGCAGAAGATCTCGGACGATCCCCTCACCTCGTGCATAGAGTGCGGCGCCCCGGTGCACAAGGTCCTCCAGCCGGTGAGTATCGCCTTCAAGGGATCGGGCTTCTACTCGACGGACTACGGCAGATCGAACGGCAGCCGTTCCTCATCCGAGAAGTCCTCCGGCAACGGGAGCGACTCCAAATCCACCGGGAGCAGCGACACCACCGGTACGAAACCACAGGCCAAAAAAGACGACTGATCCCGCTTGTCCCCTCCCCAGGACAGCAGCCCGCACCAGAGACGGCGAGACCCGCCGCTCCGGCGTGCGGCACGTCTGCTCGTCTGCGCCGTCACGCTCGCCTTCCTGCTCTGCTCCCTCTTAACCTCATGCACCCTGCTCGTCTTCTCCGCCCGCTCCCACGAGCTCAAGAGCGGCCTCTTCGCTCTCCTCTTCTGCACCCTCAGCGCCCACCTGACCCTGAGCTGGCTCTCCTGGCTCAAAGGGAACACCTGGCTTGCCCCCTTCGGAGAGCAGGATCTCTGAGAGAGGACTTTTCTCTCTTCCGGGAAAATCCTGCAAAACACGCCTCAAGTAGAGGTTAAACCTGCTCTGGACACCGGGTCCGGCAGGGTATATATTGCGCGCTGGTGAGGATGGATGGGGAGAACAGGCAGGCTCGCGGGGCCCGGATGATTCCGGGCTCTCCGTTCTTCTCTGGGGATCTTCCGGGAGGTGGTTCGGATTAGCGGCGCGTCCTTCGCACACCTGCACTGCCACTCCGAGTACTCGATGCTCGACGGGGCGAGCCGGATAAAAGACCTGGTATCCTTCGCCGCCTCGGAGGGCATGCCGGGGATAGCGCTCACCGACCACGGGGTCATGTACGGGGCGGTGAAGTTCTACCAGGAGGCGAAGAAGGCCGGGATAAAGCCCGTGATGGGCTGCGAGGTCTACGTCACCGCCGACCGCAGGAAGAAGGACAAGAGCCCCTACTACCACCTGACTCTTTTGGCGCGCACGCCGGAGGGCTACCGCAACCTGATGAAGCTCTCCACGGCAGGTTTCCTGGAAGGCTTCTACTACAAGCCGCGGGTGGACCTCGAGACGCTGAGGAAGCACGGGCGTGGGATCATCTGCCTCTCGGGGTGCCTTTCGGCGGAGGTTCCGAACAGGATCCTCGAGGGGAGGATGGACGAGGCGCGCAGGCTCCTCGAGGAGTACCGGGGGATCTTCGACGCCGTCTACCTGGAAATGCAGGACCACGGCATCCCGGAGCAGCGGAGGGTGAACGAGGGTCTGCTGCAGCTGCACCGGGAGACCGGGCTTCCGCTGGTCGCGACCAACGACAGCCACTACACGGCCAGGAGCGACGCGAAGATGCACGACGTCCTTTTGTGCATCGGGACCGGCAAATTCCACTCCGACCCCAACCGGATGCGCTTCGCCTCCGAAGAGTTCTACATCAAGCCCGTCTCGGAGATGGAGCGGCTCTTCCCGGACCATCCCGAGGCGCTCGAGAACACCGCGAAGGTCGTCGAGAGCGTCGAGGATCCGGGCATAGAGCTAGGCAAGACCCGCCTCCCCGCTTTCCCGAAGCCCGAGGGGTACACCGCGAGGGAGTACCTGAGGGAGCTGTGCGAGCGGGGGGTGAAAAAGCGCTACGGAGAGGTCACCCCGGAGATCCGCCAGCGGCTCGACTTCGAGCTCGAGACCATCTCCAAGATGGGATTCGAGGACTATTTCCTCATCGTGTGGGACTTCGTGCGCTACGCCAAGGAGCGTGGGATCGCGGTGGGCCCCGGTCGCGGGTCGGCCGCCGGCTCGCTCGTGGCCTACGCCCTGGAGATAACCGACCTCGACCCGCTGCGCTACTCGCTGCTCTTCGAGCGCTTCCTGAACCCCGACAGGATCAGCATGCCCGACGTGGACATAGACTTCTCGGTCTCGGGCCGGGCCGACGTGATGCGCTACGTCACCGAGAAGTACGGCGGGCACGAGCACGTCGCCCAGATCATCACCTTCGGGACTTTAGGAGCACGCGCAGCGATAAGGGACGCGGGCAGGGTCTTCCAGTACCCCTACGGCGAGACCGACAGGCTAGCCCGGCTCATCCCCGAAAAGCCTGTCGGGACCACCCTCAAGGACGTCCTGAAGAAGGAGAAGGACCGCTACCTGCCCACCGACAAGCACCCCGGTCCGGCGCGCGAGATCCTCTCCCTCATCGAGAAAGACGAGGGGGCGAAGAAGATCCTCGACATAGCCTTCGAGATAGAGGGCTTCGCCCGCCACGCCTCGACCCACGCCGCCGGGGTCGTCATCTCCGAGGAGCCCCTGACGGACATCGTGCCGCTGCAGAAAGGGGCCAAGGGCGAGGTCGTGGTCCAGCACCCGATGTCAGACGTCGAGGCGCTCGGACTCTTGAAGGTGGATTTCCTGGGCCTGCGCAACCTCGACGTCATCGAGGAGACGCTGCAGAACATCCGCGCGACGCGCGGCGAGGAGGTGGACATCCGGGGCATCCCCCTCGACGACGAGAAGACGCTGAAGCTCTTCGCCCGCGGAGATACCTTCGGGGTCTTCCAGTTCGAGTCGAGCGGGATGCAGCGGATGCTGCAGGAGGTGAAACCCGACCGCTTCGACGACCTGGTCGCCCTGAACGCGCTCTACCGGCCCGGACCGATGGAGCATATCCCGGAGTTCAAGCGCGGCAAGCACGACCCGGAGAGCGTCGAGTACCCCGACGAACGCATAAGGCCCATCCTGGAGCCCACCTACGGCGTCGCCGCCTACCAGGAGCAGCTCATGGAGATCGCCAAGACCCTGGGCGGCTTCACCCCCGGCGAAGCCGACACGCTGCGCAAGGCCATCGGAAAGAAGAAAAAAGACCTGATGGCCACCCTCAAGGACAAGTTCATCGAGGGGTGCCGGTCCAACGGCGTGGACCCGCAGACAACGGAGAAGCTGTGGAGCTGGATGGAGGCCGCGGGCGGCTACTCGTTCAACAAGAGCCACGCCGCCTGCTACACGTTCCTCGCCTTCCAGACGGCATACCTCAAGGCCCACTACCCGGCGGAGTACATGGCCGCGCTCATGAGCAGCGTGATGAACACCAAGGATCGCGTCCCCCAGTACGTCGCCGAGGCGCGGGCGATGGGCATAGAGGTGCTCCCGCCCGACGTAAACACCTCGGGCAAGCGCTTCACGGTCGTCGACGGCACCATCCGCTTCGGCCTCTCCGCCGTAAAGAACGTCGGCGAGGCGTGCGTCGAGGCGATCATCGCCGCGCGGGAGGAGGGCGGCCCATTCGAGGACGTCTTCGACTTCTGCGAGCGGGTCGACCCGAAGACCTACAACAAGCGCACGCTCGAATCGCTGATAAAGTGCGGTGCCTTCGACTTCTCAGGGCACTCGCGGGCGGCGCTTCTGGAGGTGCACGCGGAGGCGGTCGAGAGGGTGGCGAAGAGCGCAAGATCTGTAAGCTCGGACCAGTTCTCGATGTTCGAGGCCTCGGAGCTCGCCCCGCCGCGCCCGGAGGTTCCACGGGTGGAGGAGGACCGGCGCCGGGCACTGGAGTGGGAGAAGGAGACGATGGGTCTCTACGTCTCGGATCACCCCCTAAGGCCGGTGCTGCACAAGCTCGGCAGGCACACCGACACCTCGATCCCGGAGCTCGAGGGCTGTCGGGACGGGCAGGCGGTGTGGGTCGCGGGGCTAGCGACGAGCGTGCGGCGTAACACCACGCGCAAGGGAGATACCATGGCGGCGCTGCAGCTCGACGACACCCGGGGGCTCGCCGAGGTGATAGTCTTCCCCAAGGTCTACTCGAAGTGCGCGGCGGCGATCCGGGAGGATGCGATCCTGAAGGTCCGCGGCAGGGTGGATCGAAAGGAGGGCACCCCGCGCATCGTCGCGCTCGACGTCGAGGAGCTGGCGCTCGAGCCGGGCCCGGACCCGGTGTACCTGTACGCCGCGTCCTTCGTCGGCAAGCCTAAAGAGAAGGCCGAGGAGGTCTTCCGCCTGATCTCACGCCACCCCGGCGAGCAACCTCTGGTGCTGGTCTCGGGGGACGGGCTCCCCGACCAGGAGATCTGCACCGTCGAGGACTCCTCCGATCTGCACGCCGAGCTCAAGCAGATGCTCGGTCCCGGCTGCGTCTCCGCCGTGCGGCGCGCCGCCGAGCCGCAGATGGAGCGGGTCTCCTAGCCCCTCCCCACGAGCAAGAACACCTCGCCCGGGCGCAGCAGGTGGTAGGGGCGGTGCAGATTGCGCCGGTTGATGTAGTCCACGAAGTACGCCGGGTTCTCGGTGTTTCCCGCGACGAGGTCGTAGTGGGTCGGGAAGACCATCCCGACGTCGAGCGTCTCGGCGAGCTCTACGGCCTCGCGGAAGTTGGTGTTGCCGACGATCTCCTCAGCCGTACGGAAGTAGTCGCGCCCGTTTATCGGGAGGAACATCGCGTCTATGCGCCAGCGGGAGAGGGTCTCGATCATGCCGTCGTAGACCACCGTGTCGCCCGCGTGGTAGACGGTGACGCCGTTGCACTCTATGACGTAGCCCAGGTAGCGGTAGCCGCGGTCGGTCCTCTCCAGCCCGGTGTGAGCGGAAGGGACCGCGGTGATGCGCGCCCCCGCCACTTCGAACGGCTCGTCCACCGTGGGGACCGTGACCCTCTCTGGATCGATCCCGGTCTTCGAGAAGTCGCAGGCGTAGGGGGCGTAGAAGCGCGCCCCGGGAGAGGAGGAGGCGATGGGGCCGAGCGTCTCGGGATCGAAGTGGTCGACGTGCTCGTGGGAGACGAGGACGCAGGAGGCGTCGTCTATGGCGGCGGGATCCACCGGAGGCTCGAAGCACCTATCCAACCTCTCCCCCTCACCGCCGTAGTCGGTCAGGTAGGGATCCACGTAGATGACGCCCGCGGGGCCCCTGATCCCCACGCCGGCCTGCCCGAGACCGAGAAGACCGAGCGTTCCGGGCGGGATCGCGAGATCCCCGAACCGGAGGACAAGATCCCTTCCCCTGCTTTTGGCCATCTCTCTTCCCCCTCACGCGAAGCAGCAGGTTCTCAAGGAGGAATATACCAGCGCCGCGGAGCGCCCGTTACGCGCGAACATCGAAGATGCGCCGGTAGGAGTCCCACCCGTAGCTCGTCGGCAGGGGCTCGCCGGGAAGAAGACGAAAGGTGCGCGAGCCGTCCGGGAGACGCTCGGCGCGCAGAAAGAGCATCCCTCCGTCCCTCCTATCGTAGAGGCTGCGGGCCAGGTCGTAGAGGTGGGTAACGAAGAAGACCCGCACGCCGGACTCGACCATCGCCCGGACGACCTGACGGGCCATCTCGGAGCCCTCCCGCTCGTTGGTCGAAGAGAACGACTCGTTGCACAGCAGCATGCCACCGGGCCCGATGCGCTCCGCGATCCTCCCCATCCTCCCGAGCTCCTCGTCGAGTTTGCCGCTGCGCATCCGCTCGTCCTCCTCCCTGCGGTAGTGGGTGAACACCCCCGAGCAGACGCTGGCGCGAAAGGACCCGGCGGGCACGAACATCCCGCACTGCATCATCAGCTGTGCGAGCCCCACGCTGCGCAAAAAGGTGGACTTGCCGCCCTGGTTGGCGCCCGTGATCATCACGAGCCCTTTGCCGTCGGCGTCGATATCGTTGCCGACGACGCGCCCCTCGACGCTCAGGCTGAGGGAGACGTCGTAGAGCCCGCGGGCCGAGAGTGCCTTCTTTTCGGTGAGCTCGGGGGTGGGGAAGCAGAGCGGCTCCCCCCTGGCCGCGAGCCGGTCGTGCAGGTTGAGGCACCCGACGTAGAAGACGAGCTCGGCACGCAAAAGCTCGAAGAAACCGAGGATGTTGTCCGCCGAGCGGGCCGTGACGTCGGCGACGCGGTTGAGCCCCCGGTCGGAGAGCTCGTCCAGGGCCCGGAAGCCGCTCACGTCGCGGTCCGGGACGGTGAAGCCGTAGCCGGAGCGGTCGCCGAACGGGAGGCGTTCGAGGAGGCGCTGACGCCTCGGGACCCTCAGCACGTAGTCCCTCCCCCTGTTGCCCCGGCCGAGGCGCGCGCTGAAGAGCATCCCACGGCTGAACTCGAGCTCCCCCAGGTGCCGCTCGACCCCGGCGAGGTAGTCGTCCGAGAGATCCCGCCGGACCATCTCGAAGAACCTGCCGAAGGCCTCCGAAGAGAAGCTCCCGGCATGCTCGTCGGCGAGGCCCCTGAGCCTCCTCAGGTGCTCGAGGAACATCCCGAGAACCTGGACCGCACGGTTGAGTATCGAGCGCGGGGAGTCGTGAAGCAGGCCCACGAAGACCTTCCGCTCGCCTTCGATGGCTTCGATCGCGACGCGATGGATCTCCCTCACGACCTCCGCCTCCTCGAGGCAGTCGGCGAGCGCCCGCTGGCGGTAGAGTATCTCCTCCGGCTCGGAGAGCCCTTCGAGCAGCGCCTTCCTGGCGACCTCGTACACGAAGTCGTCCCCCGAGGCCATCGCCTGCAGGAGCGGCTCGAGGCCGAGGTCCCGCGTGAGATCCTCCGTGTTCTCCGGCAGCCCGCCTCCCGGGTCGAAGTCGCGGTCGCGGTGCATGAGGAGCACCCTCATCTCTTCACCCTCCTCTTGAGATCCTCGTAGGTGAGCCCGTACTTGCGGGCGAGCGCCAGCGCGTAGGCGAGCCCTTCGGGGGGCCTGCGCACGATCCGGAATGTCCGCACGGACGGGTCCTCGGGGTCCACGGTCCCGACCATGCTCACGGTCTCCTCCCCGAGGGTGGCCAGCTCGTCGATGAACGTGACGCAGACGCACAGCGCCCCGAGCCTCTCGATCCGCCCGAGCAGGTCGGTCCCGATGCGGACGGCGTCCTCGAGCGTCGTCGAGCTGAAGCTCTCGTTCAGGACGACGAGGCTCTCCCCGGTGGCCTCCCGCAGGATCTCGTGCAGCCGCACGAGATCGTCTTCGAGCTTGCTCCGCAGCCGCTCGACGCCCTCCTCCCTCTCGAAGTGGGTGAAGATCGCATCGGGGATGTGAAGGTGGGCCTCGGCGGCCGGGACCGGGAGCCCCAGGCTCGCCAGGTAGTGCAGCTGTCCGACCATCCGGGCGAAGGTGGTCTTGCCGCCCTGGTTCGGCCCCGTGACAACCAGGATGCGCTCCGGGTGGCGCAGGTGGAAGCCGTTTTTCACCACCGATCCCCCCTCGCGCAGAAACGAGGCGGCGAGCGCGAGGTCGAATCCCTCCTCGACCCTCGTCTCCCCCACCTCTTCGGAGACCTCCGGGTAGCAGAACGGGAGCCCCGCCTCCCTGAAGCGCCCGGCGTACTCCAGGTAGGCGAGGTAGAACTGCACCTCGCGGTCGAACGCCGCGACGGTCTCGTCCAGGTAATCGCGGCGGCGTCTGCAGAACCCGTTCAGCCTCCCGAAGACGTCCGGATTGAGCCGGGCGACGAGCTCCAGGATGCGCTCCTCGACGTGGCTCAACTCCGGGGGATCGCGGAAGTGCACCCGGTGGTCCTTCACCGCGCCGCGTGCGAACCGGGCGAAGACCCTCTCGATCTCGTCCCCGTAGTCCTCCTCGCCCTCGTAGGCGTCGACCCTGACCCGGTTGCCTCTTATGTGTACCGTGTAGACGACCCCGGCCAGGTCCTCCCGCAGCGCGCGCACCTCCTCTTCGAGCCCGGAGAACTCCTCCGAGCCGGCGTAGCCGGCGAGGTAGTCGCTCAGCGCCCGCAGACCGCGCGAGGCGGGCTCCCGCTGCGGGAGTTCCCGGGCCAGAGAGCGAACGGCCTCGCAGTAGACACCGGCGGCGTCCAGGAACCAGCGCTGCTTCTGCAGCTCGTGGTGGAGCTTCCCGGCGAGGGAAAGGCACTCGCGCATCGCCCGCATGCGCCGGGCGAAGTCCTCCACCACTTCCCGCACCTCACCACGCTCGAGATCACGCGCCACCTCCTGCCGGTAGGTGACCTCTCCGGGCTCGCGCAGAGGGGTGTGGAAGAACGGAGCGAGGTCGTACTCCTCCCTGCCCGAGAGAAGCTCCTCCACCACCGCATCGAGACGGAGGTCGGAGAAGAAGGTGGGCTCCGCGGCCCGGAGCTCTCCGGCCCTTCTATCCTCGAAGAGTATGCTCTGGAAGGTCTTCTCCATCCCTCTCACCTCCTCCGGGTGGAGGCCAAACAGAAAGGCCCCCACCGGTCGGGGAAACCGGTAGAGGCCATCAGCCGGCTCCGCCGGCGAAAGCCGCAGAGCTCTCTCTGCGGCCAGTGCGAGCCTCATCGCATCGGCGGGTTGGCCGCCGCAAGGGGATTGTAGCCATGCCCCGGGAGCCCATCAACCTCCGGCCGCCCTGCGGGTGGCGAGCAACACCGGCACGGCGAGGAGCTGCACCACGACTGAGAACGCCACGAGCCCCATGACCGAGTGGTCGTAGAGCACGCCGAGAAGCCAGCTCCCGACGAACCAGGCGACGCCGTAGCAGGCGCTGAAGACGCCGTAGGCGTAGGCCCTCCTCGCGGCGGGGATCATCCCGGCGACCGGGGCGCTCATCAGCGAGTCCTGTATGCCCATCCCCACCCCCCAGAGGACGACGCCGGCGGCCGCCGCCCCAGTTCCCCCGAGAAAAGCCAGCGGCGCGAAGAACGCGGAGATCACGACCGCGAGCGTCAGGACGGGCATCCCACCCCGGTCGAACCAGCGTCCGAAGAGGAGCGCCGAAGCGCCGGCGACCGCCATCGCCACCGCGTAGAGGATCGGGATGAGGCTGCCGGAGGTCTCCGAGGCGAGGTGGAAGGAGATCAGGCCGAAGTCCGCGTACCCGAGCGCGACGAGCATCATGGCCCCGAGGTAAGTCCAGAAGGCGGCGGGGAGCCTGCTCCCCACGTTTTTCTGCGCGAACGCCTCTCCTGTCCGCTCCATGCTGCGGGGGTTGGGGTAGCGCAGCCTGGCCTGCAGGAGGACGAGCAGCGAGACCGCGGCGGGTACGGCCAGGAAGGCGAAGGCGAGGTGGTAGCTACCGCCCAGGTAGAGGATCGCGGCCACTGCGAGCGGCCCCACGAGAGCCCCGGTCTGGTCGAGGGCCTCGCGCAGCGCGAACGCCCACCCCTGCCCGATGACCGTGCCGGCGTGGGAGAGCATGGCGTCGCGCGGCGGGTTCCTCAGGCCTTTGCCTATACGCTCCAGGACGATCAGGGCCGCGGCGAGCTGCCAGTCTCCCGCAAGCGCCAGAAGCGGCGCGGCGAGCAAATTCACCACGTACCCCACCCCCGTGATGAGCCAGTAGCGGCCGGTGCGGCTGCTCAGGTAACCCGAGAGCAGCCGAACACCGTAGCCCGCGAGCTCCCCGAGCCCGGAGACGAACCCGACGAGCGCCCCGGAGACGCCGAAGGTGGCGAGGAAGGGCCCGTAGATACCCCGGGCTCCCTCGTAGGTCATGTCCGCGAACAGGCTCAAGACGCCTATGAGGACGACGAAGGAGAGTGCCGCGGAGGCCTCCCTTCCCCTACCTGGGCGAGCTTTTCTCACGCCAGGATCACCCCTTCCATCATCCCGCAACCGCCGGACCACCGGGCGAGGAGATCTCTGGCGGCGTCGCCGACCCGTCCGCCCCCTTCCCGGCTCACCTCGCGGAGGAGATCGAGCGTCCCTTCGGATGGACCGAGCCTCTCGAGCGCCTCGACCGCGGCGAGCCGGACCTGGACCGGACCATTCCGCAGGGCATTCTCCAGCGTCTTTCTGGCCCGCTCGTCGCCGATGGCCCCCAGACCGCTCACGGCGGCCGCCCTCAGGTACGGGTCGGCCGCACCATCCTCCACCAGCTCGCTCAGAGGCTCCACCGCCTCGACCGCGCCGAGCTTGCCCAGGATGCCAGCCGCCCGCACCGCGGTCTCCCCCTGGGGGTGGTGCAGCGCCCAGATGAGCCTCTCGACGTAGTTCTCCCCCGTCTCGCCCCGCAACGGAGCACCGCAGCGGGCACAGTACTTCGCCTCCCGACCGTTGACCTCGTAACACCGCGGGCAGTAGAGCCAGCTCACCCTTCCATCCCCTCCGCTCCGTACATCACCCCGCCCAGAAACTGCGCAACATCTTCGCAGCGGTCGATTGCCTCCTCGAGCCGGTCGTAGATGTCCTTCCAGCGCATCGTCTGGACGGGGTCGGCTCCGAGCACCAGCAGGGCCGTGAGGACCGCCCGGTAGGCGACGTCGGCCTCGTTCTCCACGGCGGCCGCCGCGCGCACACGCTCGCTTATGTCCTCTCCTCTCTTCACGCCCTCGACGCAGAGCGACAGCTCCTCCGAGATCCGCCGCAGGTAAGAGGCCAGCCTGACCGACTGCTCGGTCGGGACTATCTCGAAGCGGTGGTAGATCCGCATGAGGTCCGAGATCTCCTCCAGCGCGTCCATCGCGGCGTCGAGGTGCTGGGAGAGGATGATGAGCCGGACCCCGCCGAAAGGGTGACCGTCTCCGGACCTCTCGGCCGCACCGAGCATCTGTGCGATGGTGAGGTCGGAGGCCTGCTCCAGGGAGTCTATGTATGTGGCGTGAGAGGCCATCCGAGAAGGGTCGACGAAGGCGGCGTGCAGAAGCTGCGCCCCTGCGACGAAATCCTCCACGAGGTCGGAGAGGGCCTCCAGCACGGCCCCGCCGGCGAGGCCTCGCTTCCCTTCCGTCTCACCGGGCATCCGCTCTTCCCCGCGTCACGAGCGCGCCGAGCGCGGCCTGAGCGACCTCCGTCCGCGGGTCTTCCGCGGCCTCCCGCAGCAACGCGAACGCGCCCGGCACCTTCGAGAGCGCCCGGGCCGCCGCGTTGCGCAACCCGGGATCCTCCCCTCTGAGGAGCGCGTAGAGCGGCAAGAGTCCCTCGCGCGCCTCGAGATCCCCCACGGCCCGCACCGCGGCGAAGCGGACCTCGGGATCGGGATCTTCCAGGAGCGGCAGGAGTTCAGGGGCCTGCTCTCGGGCCCCGAGCCAGGCCAGGGCGTCGACCGCGGCGCGGCGCTCTTCGGCCTGCGGAGAACGTAGAAGACCGGCGAGGAAGGCCCCGGCCCCCTCGCCGAGGATCTCCTGAAGGGCGCGGAGGGCGTACGGCCTGAGCCCCGGCCCCTCCCGGCAGAGCGCCTCGAAGAGCGGTAGGGCCGCCCGGTGGGCCTTCGAGCGGGCGAGCGATTCCGCCGCCACCCGGCGCACGTCGGTGCTGGGGTCGGAGGCCAGAGCTTCGAAGACGGGCTCGAGGTGATGCACGCGTACGAGCAGCGGCACCACCGCCTCCCGCACCCGGGGCTCGGGATCTTCGAGAGCCTCTTCGAGCACCCCGGCCGCCCTCTCCCCCGCGACCTCTGCGAGGGCCCAAAGCGCCACCCGGCGTACGCTCCAGGACCGGTCGCGCACGAGCTCCCGGAGGACCCTCTCCCCCGCACCGAGTCCTCCCAGCGAGCGGGCTGCCTCCGCCCTTACCTGCGGGTCACGGTCGCGGGCGAGGAAGACGAGCGCCGGCACCGCCCCACGGTCCCCGAGCCTCCCGAGCGAGCGCGCCGCCGCCCGCCGCACCAGCCCCACCTCGTCCGAAGCGAGGACGAGCAGATCCCCGAGGAACCTCCCGTCACCGATGGCCCCACCGCACACCGCGGCGGCGTAGCGGCGGGTGTAATCGCCGCTGCGCGCCAGTTCCTCGATCCCCTCGGGAACCTCCGTGACGCCGAGGGATTCGAAGGCCCGGGCGAGTTCGTCCACCTCGGCGAGCTCGCAGCTGCGCAGCCGCTCCACCAGCCGTCTGACGTCCCGGATCCGGCTCTTCATCGTGAGGTCAGCCTGTGCCAGAGGCTCCCGAAGAACCCCCGAGGCTCTTCGGGGGCCTCCATCTCGAGCACCGGGCGGGTGACGCTCTTCGGGAAGGGGGGCTCTATCCGGTCCAGATCCCCTCCCCTTCGCCTGAGCTCCTCCTCGAGGAGGGCGACCTCGCGGGCGAGGGCTTCTATCTCATCCCTCAGGGGCCGTACGGTCTGCTTCTCCATCTTTTCGAGCTCACCGGCGAGGTCGGTGTACTCGTCGCGCCCGGAGGCGTACTCGTGGCCCTCCGTGGCCTGCCACAGTTCGAGCACCTCGTAGGAGGCGCGGGTCTGCGCCAGCATGAGGACGAGGTTCTCGAGACGCTCCTTCGCGCTCCCCTCCATCGCGAGCTTCTTCACCTTCGGCTGCTCCAGGTACGAGCGCGCCCCGCGCTCGAAGACTTCTTCGGCGGAGAGACCCAGCATCTCGAGCCTGCGGATGGCCTCAGACATCACCCTTATCTGCACGCCGCCTCCTTTCCGCAAGGGCCATGCGCAGAGCCTCCCGGCGCCTCCCGAGGCGCTCCCGCTCGCTCTCGAGCCGCGGGATCAGGTACTCTCTGGTCGCCGCGACCTCACGCCTGAGGGCGGAGTTGATCATCCTGCCGGTCTGGTCGTCGCGGGCGGCCTCCGCCAGGGAGTGGTGCAGCCGGGCGTAGGCTCCCTGGTAGTCGGCGAGTTCCTGGTAGAGCTGTTCTGGGTCGTCCTCCGGCCGGGCGTCGAGCTCGCTCAGGGCGAGGCCGAGCAGGAAGACGTAGGAGAAGAGATCACGCTCCCTCGGGTACTCCTCCTCGCTCTCGAGCGCGGCGCCGAGCCTCTCGAGGAGCGCCTCCGGCGGCGCGACCTCGACGTGCGAGACCTCACCGCTCATCCGGACGACCTCCGGTCGGGGAGTGGTCGGCGGTCGAAGATCTGCGGTCCCCCAAAAGCGGTCTCCTTTCCTCTCGTACGGGAGCACCAGGGACCGTCAGCCTCGTGGAGAAGAGGCGGTTTGGCGGCTCTTCCGGCCGCCGCGCGAACCCCATCGCGCTTACACGCCTCATTATACCAGCGAGACCCTCTACACCCCGTATTCGTCCGCGCGAGCCGCGGCCAGGGCACGGGTCCCCTCGTCGAGCCGGACGCGCTCGCCCCCGAAGCGCTCCAGGGCCTCCGAGGCGAGCGCCTCGACGACCTCGTCCACAGGAGCCCGGCTTCCGGCGCGCCGCAGGCTCCCGACCGACTCCGGCCGCAGCGGCAACCCCATCGCTCCGTAGACCCGCGAGAGCACCCGCGCCAGCTCCTCCTCGCCCTCGACGATCACGATCCCCCCGACGCTCGCGGCGTCGCGGGTGATCCGCTGGGCGATCCCGCAGATCTTCATCCCCTCCCGGTATCCCCCGACGCGGACGCTGTGGTCGCCGGGGCAGAACTCGTCTTTGACCTCCCCGACCTCCGCCGCGATGCCGAGGCGCGAGAGGGCCCCGAGTAGCAGGGAGGAGGCCAGCTCGTAGCGCTCCATCGGGTCCATGCCCCGCCCGTCCGGGCTTACGATCGAGAACCCGAACGTGCTCTCCGAAGCCGCGATCGCACCCCCTCCCGCAGAACGCACCAGCACCGGGTAACCCTCCTCCCGGGCGGCGCGTACGGCCTCTTCGAAGCCCTCCCGGCGCACGTCGCGCCGGGTCACGCCGACGTGCCGGGTGGAGGGCGTGATCGAGAGCGTCGCCGGGCGCCTGCCCGCGGCGACCTGCTCGAAGAGCACCGAGCCCAGAGCGTAGCCGCAGGCGGCGTCCTCGAAACCTTCGTTCAGCAGAACCTGCACCGGGGTCATTCTACAGCGCAAGCTCCTTCAAGCAGGCACAACAGCATTGCAACCTGCCGGCGATGCGTGTATATTTGCGCCCGGTGTCAAAACCGAATGGGCGATGGGGCCCGCCCGAAACCGCACGCGGCGGCGTGCTGATGGCTTCTACTCCACGGCGCGTGGAGTAGGGGCCTTTCTTTTGTCTCCTCTCCCGCGCCGGTCGGGAAGATAGAGGAGAGGAGCGTGGCGATGGATGAAGAGCGCTATACCGGCGGATCTCCAGCCCCTGGGGCCTGCTTCCTCTGCGAGGGAGAGGAAGGGCCGGCGGTGGCGGTGTGCCACCGCTGCGGGGCCTTCGTCTGCAGGGGGCACGCGGTGAGGATGGTCTACCCCGAGGCGCGGCGTCCGGTGGGGCTGATGAGCCCACCGCGCCGACGGGCGAGAAGGACGGAGATAATCTGCGAGGTCTGCTACCTGGAGGAGCTGGCCTCGCGCAGGGAGGCGGTCTAGCAGGTGACGCTCCCTCCGGTCGTCCTGCAGATTTTGCAGGTACTCACCCTGCTCGTCTTCTCCCCGCTCGTAAGCGGCGTCATCTCGCGGGTCGAGGCGATGCTGCAGGCGCGCAGGGGCCCCAGCGTGCTTCAGCCCTACTACGACATCTGGAAGTATTTCCACAAGGGACGCTCGGTGCCGGAAGGCGTCTCGCCCGTCTTCACGCTCGCCCCCTACGTCGCGTTCGCCTGCTACATGACCGTCGCGATGCTCATCCCGGTGTTGACGAGCTTCGGGCTCCCCTTAGGGTACATGGGGGACATCCTGGGCGGGGCGTTCGTGCTCTCTCTGGCCGCCTTCGCCGTCGCGCTCGCCGGGCTCGACTCCGGCAGCCCCTACGCCGGGCTCGGCTCCAGCCGGGCGATGATGGTCAGCGTGCTCGCCGAACCGACGCTCATCTTCGTGTTCTTCACGGTCGCCCTGATCAGCAAGACCGATCTCCCCTACGTGATGGGCGAGACGCTCAGGAGTTCGTGGGGGGCGGTCTTCTCCCCGACCCACGTGCTCTCGGTCGCGGCGTTCTTCCTGATGATCCTGGTAGACACCGGGCGCATCCCGATAGAGAGCCACTCCTCGACGCTTGAGTTCGGCATGATAGACGAGGCTCGCATCTTCGAGCACTCCGGCCCCGAGATGGCGCTTCTGAAGTGGGGCTCGGCGATGAAACAGTTTCTGCTCTACACGGTCTTCCTGAACATCCTGGTCTTCCCCTGGGGCCTCTCTCACGACGGGAGCCCCTCGAGTGTCCTCGTCGCGCTCCTCGCGCTTTTGGCCAAGATGATGGTCGTCGCGGCGGTCGTCGTCGCGATCGAGTCCTCGTTCTCGAAGCTGAGGCTCTTCAAGATCCCGGAGTTCATGGGCGCCGGGTTCATCCTCTCGGTGCTCGCGATCGTGACGTTCTACCTGGGAGGAAGGTAGCATGCAGCAGGCGCTCGACGCCCTCGGCGGGTTTTCGGCGGTACTGGTCGTCCTGATGCAGTTCGGGCTTCTGCGCTCGCGCGCGATCCACGGCCACGCCGCCCTCTACGCCTTCGAGTCGCTCTTCGTCGCCGCGTTCTCCGCGCTGGCCGGGATCACGAGCGGAAACTTCGAGCTCTACGTGCTCGCCGCCGTGACGGTCGTGGCCAAGGTCTTCGTCGTCCCGGCACTCATAATGCGCTTCACCCGCGATCTGGACGAGCACGCCGAGGTCGAGATCCCGCTCGCCGTCGGGGTCCCCTCCTCCCTGCTCGCGGCGCTCGCGCTCACCGGTCTCGCCTACGCCGCCGCGCTCCGGCTCCCGCTGCACGGGCCGCTGTTGCCGCACACCTCCTTCGCGCTGGGGCTCGCGGTCGTCCTGATCGGTTTCTTCTTCATGGTCACCCGGCTGAACACGATCTCGCAGCTCGTCGGGATCCTGACGCTCGAGAACGGCATCTTCCTCGGCACCGTCGCCATCGCCCCGGGGTTGCCGCTGCTGGTGGGGCTCCTGATCCTCTTCGACGTACTCATGGCCGTGCTGGTCTTCGGCGTCCTGGTGCGCCTGCTCGCGGTCCGGCGGGCGACCGTGACGACGACCCCGCTGAAGGAGCTCAAGGGATGATCTACGTCCTCGCTGCGCTGGTCACGATCCCGCTCCTCCTCGGCCTCGTCAGCTACCTCTCGCCGCTGCCGCGCCTCTCGCAGGTGCTCACCGTCGCGGGTGCGGTGACGACGCTCACCCTCGCCGCATCGCTCGTCGGGACGGGCGGAGGCAGGGTCTCGGCCTTCGGCGGCCTCCTCTACGCCGACCCTTTGAGCGTCGTGCTGCTCCTCGCGGTCGCGCTCGTCTACGCGACGAGCGCCGTCTTCTCGATCGGATACCTCAGGAGCGAGGAGAACACGGCGAGCTTTCCCCGCTACGCCCGCAACTTCTACGCGCTGTTGAACCTCTTCGCGTTCACGATGCTCCTCGTCCCCGCGACGGACGACATGGGCGTGATCTGGGTCGCCATCGAGCTGACCACGATAGTCTCCGCGCTCATGGTCGCGCTGGAGGGGACCGCCGCTTCGCTGGAGGCGGCCTGGAAGTACGTGCTCATAGCCTCCTCCGGGCTCGCGCTCGCGCTTCTCGCGGTGGTCCTCCTGTACGCGAGCGGGACGAACGCCCTCGGCGAGGGGTACGATCCGAACTGGACCGTGCTGCTCTCGGCGGCCCCGAAGCTCCAGCCGGACACCGTGCGCCTGGCCTTCCTGCTCGCGGTCGTGGGCTTCGGGACCAAAGCCGGGCTCGTCCCGATGCACACCTGGCTCCCAGACGCCCACTCCGAAGGTCCGACCCCCGTCTCCGCGCTACTCTCGGGGGCGCTTCTCGCCGACGCAATGTACGCCATCTTCCGCTTCTACGGGATCACGGGCCACGCCGTAGGGTTCGGCTTCCCGAAGACCGTGCTCTTCGTCTTCGGGGTCGCCTCGCTCGTCCTCTCGGGGTTCTTCGTGCTGATCCAGCGCGACTTCAAGCGCCTGTTCGCCTACTCCTCGATCGAGCACATGGGGGTCCTGGCCGTCGGCGCGGCGTTCGCCACCCCGCTCGCGCTCTACGGGGTCGCGCTGCACGTGATCACCCACGCCGCGACCAAGAGCATGGCGTTCTTCGGGGCCGGGAGCATCCTGAAGAAGCTCGGCACCCGCGAGACCGCGAAGACCCGCGGGATCATCCACCTCATCCCCGCGACCGCCGTGCTGTTCCTGGCGGCCGGGATGGCGATCGGGGGGCTGCCGCCGTTCGGGATCTTCCGCAGCGAGTTCCTGATCCTGGCGGGGGGCTTCTCGGAGCCCGGGGTCCTGCTCGTCCCGGCCGTCCTCCTTCTGGCGCTGGTGAACCTGGGCTTCCTCGGGCTCTTCCGCTACGCGAACCGCATGGCGCTCGGGGAACCTCCGGAGGGGGCGAAGCCGGGCGAAGCTTCGCGCTGGATGGTCGCGGCGATGGCCCTGGATCTCGTCTTCGTCCTCGGCCTCGGACTGTGGGTGCCGGATGCTTTGAGCGCGGTCCTGCGCGGAGCGGCGAGCGTGATCGTGGGAGGTCTCTAGCTTGGACGAGATGGCGAGGATCGAACGGAGAACCGGCGAGCACCCGGAGCGCACGCGCTGGGGCGGGCTGCGCCTCTCGATGCCCCCCGAGCGCCTGGCCTACGTGGTCCCGGCGCTCGCCGTCGAGGAGGACGCCCGCTTCGTCGCCGAGTTCGCCTCCGAGCGCGACGGGCGCTTTTACCTCCACGCCGTCGTCGAGATCGGCGGGACCTACCTCATCCTCGAGGCCCCGCTCGCGGGTGGGCGGTTCAGCTCGCTCGCGCTCGAGCTCCCCGCCGCCGACTGGCCCGAACGGGAGATGAAAGACCTCTTCGGCCTCACCCCCTCGGGACACCCCCACCCGGAACGCCTCGTCCTCCCCGAGGGCTGGCCGGAAGGAGAGCACCCCATGCGCAAGGGCTTCGCGCGCGAGAAGGAGGTGGAGCTCGCGCCCCCCGAACGGGAGAGGCCCATCATGCACGATCCCGTCGAGGGCGACGGCGTCTTCCACATACCCTACGGCCCCATCCGCTCAGGTGTCTTCGAGTCCGCGCAGTTCGTCGTGGATACCCCGGGGGAGAAGATCCTCAGGCTCCACCTCAACATGTTCTACAAGCACCGCGGGATGGAGAAGATCTTCGAGGGGGTGCCCCTGGAGCAGGCCCCGCTCGTCGCCGAGCGGGTCTCGGGCACCGACTCGTTCGCCCAGTCTCTCGCCTTCTGCGAGGCCGCGGAGCGGGCCCTCGGCGTCGAGGTCCCCCCGAGAGCCCGCCACTGGCGCGTGATCCTCTCCGAGCTCGAGCGCCTCTACAACCACATCGACCACGTCGCGAAGCAGTGCGAGGCAGCCTCGCTCAACGTCGCGAACGCCCGCTTCGCGATCCTAAAGGAGCGCATCCTGCGCCTGAACGCCGCCCTCACCGGCAGCCGCTACCTGCGCGGCGTGAACCGCGTCGGTGGGCTCAGGTTTGAGCCGGGGGCGCTCGAAGGCACCCTACTGGAGGAGCTCGCGGGGATAGAGCGCGACTTCACCCGTGACGAGCGGCTCCTGCGGCGAACCGACTCGTTCCTCGACCGTATCGTCTCGGCCGGCCCGCTCTCGCGCGAGGACGCCGCAGCCCACGCCGCCGTGGGCCCCGTCGCACGCGGCTCCGGCACCGACCTCGACTGCCGCAGGGACCATCCCTACGCCGCGTACCCGGAGCTGGACTTCGAGGTACAGACGGCATCCGCGGGTGATGCCGATGCCCGCTTCGACGTGCGCCTCCGGGAGGCCCACGAGTCGTTCTCGCTCATCCGTCAGGCCAACGGCCGGATGCCCGAGGGGCCGGTGCACGCCGCCTCCCCCGCTCCGGAGCCGGGAGCCGAGGCGCTCGGCTGGGCCGAGGGCGCGCGCGGAGAAGAACTCTACTACCTGCGCTTCGGCGAGGAGGGTGCCCTGGACCGGGTGAAGGTCCGCACCGCCTCCTTCGCCAACTGGCCGCTCTTCGCGAAGACCACAGACGGACAGGTCTTAACCGACTTCGCGTTCATGGAGCACTCGTTCGCTATGTCGCAGGCAGCCTGCGACGGTTAGAGACGGGAGGTTTGCACGACATGCTCGGATGGTTCTACAGGGGGCTCACCGGGGGAAGGGTCACGACCCCCTACCCCCGGAGGGAAGAGCGACTTCCGGAGGGCTTCCGGGGGCGCCCGGTCGTCCACCCGGAGAGGCTGGACCCGGAAGGCTCCTGGGAGGAATACGAGAGGGCGTGCCTGCCCGGCGCGATCCGGGTGAGCGAAAAGACCCTCACGCTGGACCTCGGCCGCTGCATCTGCTGCGGGCTCTGCGCCTCCGTACCCGGGGGTGCTTTCACGATGGAGCCAGACTTCGAGCTCGCAGTGAGAAACCGCGGGGACCTCGTAACGGTGGTGCACCGTGACTAGGGAGGAACGGGAGGTCCGGGAGGAGCTCGCCGGGCGAGTGCGGGCGTTCGGGCGCTCGCTGCACATACGCCACGTGGACGCCGGTTCGTGCGGGGCGTGCGAGTCGGAGGTGCAGGCGCTGCAGAACCCGTTCTACGACCTGCACCGCGTCGGGCTCTTCTTCACCCCCTCCCCCCGTCACGCCGACCTGCTACTCGTCACCGGGCCGGTGACCCGGGCGATGGAGCGTCCCCTGAAGATGGCCTACGAGGCGATGCCCGACCCGAAGGTCGTGATCGCGGCCTGCGGCCCGGCGTGCGGCGGCGGGATCTACGGCCGCTCGTACGCCACGCTGGGCGGGGTGGACGCGGTGCTGCCGGTCGACGTCTACGTCCCGGGGAGCCCACCCCACCCGCTCTCGCTCCTGCACGGCATCCTGCTCGCCCTGGGACGCATCGAGCAGAAGATAGGCCGCGAGGAGCACGTCGCCGGGAGGGTCTCTTGAGCGGCATGACGTTCTCCCTCTGCCTGCTCTCGCTCGCGCTCGGCGCCGCCGTCTCGCTCCTCTTCGGGAAGCGCGGGGCGCAGGCAGGCCTCACCCTCGGGGCCCTGGGAGGGGCTCTTGCCATCGCCGCCGGGCTTTTGGCGATCTACGCCGGCGGCTTCACGCTCTCCGTGGATCTCGGATACGGGCCCGGCAGGGCCGCCTTCTCGCTCGACGGGCTCTCCGGGTTCTTCGTCCTCACGACCGGGCTCGTGCTGCTGCCGGTCTCGGTGTACAACCTGCATCAGCAGGTGCGAAGAAGCCGCGTGACCTACGCCGCGCTCTACGATCTTCTGGCCCTCGCGACGCTTTTGGTCTTCGCCTCGGAGAACGCTTTCGCCTTCCTGTTCTTCTGGGAGGTCGCGGCCGGGGCGTTCTACGCGCTCGTCGCCTTCGAGGACGGAAGGGAGGGGCGCGTCGGCGCCAGCTACCTCTACTCGGCCGCCTCGAAGCTGGGTACGGCGATGATCCTCGCGGCCTTCTTCCTGGCTTTCGCGCAGGCCGGCACCTTCGGCTTCCCGGAGATGGCTCGCTCGCACCTCTCCGGCGGGTACGCGAGCGCAGCCTTCGTCCTCGCGCTCGCCGGGTTTGCGGTCAAGGCCGGGGTAGTGCCGCTCCAGGTCTGGCTCCCCTCCTCCTACTCCTCGGCCCCGCCCGGCGCCGCAGCGCTTTTGGCAGGAGGTATCCTGAACCTGGGTTTCTACGGCATCGTGCGCTTCGACGTCCAGGTGCTCGGCCCGGGCCCCACCTGGTGGGGAATACTCGTGTTGCTCCTCGGTGGCATCTCTGCCGCGGTTGGGATCCTCTACGCCATCGCCCAGCGCGACCTCAGCCGCTTCGTCGCCTACTCCAGCGTGGAGAACGCCGGCATAATCCTGATAGGGCTCGGCATCTTCATGATCGGCTCCTCAGAGAAACTCTACCCCCTCGCAGCCCTCGGGGTGGTGGTGGCGCTCCTGCACATGCTGCACCACTCTTTGGCCAAGTCGCTGCTGTTTTTAGGGGTGGGAGCCGTAGACCGCGCCACGGGCACGCTCCAGATGGACCTCCTCGGGGAGCTGGCCAGAAAGATGCCAAAGACGGCCCTCCTCTCTTTCGTGGCCGTGCTCTCTCTGGCCGCGCTCCCCCCATCGAGTGGCTTTGCAACCGAGTGGCTCACCCTGGAGAGCCTGATGCAGGGCTTCAGGCTCCCTGAGCTCTCCGCACGGGCGGCGATGGCCATAGCGGGTGCGTTTCTGGCGCTGGCTGGAGGAGTCGCGATCCTCGGGTTCGTCAAGCTCTACGGAGGGGTGTTTCTGGGCAGGGGACGCTCGGAGGCTACGAGGAAGGCAAAAGATCCCTCCGTTGCGGGGCTTGTGGGGATGGGGACCCTGGCGCTGCTCGGTTTGAGCGTGGGGGTTCTGGCACCCCTCTGGATCCGGGTGGTGGCAAAAGCCACGGCGAGCCTCACCCCCGCGGGGGACATCTCGGGGAGGATGTTCTCGATGTGGCCGGTGCTGCAGCCCGCCTACGAAAACTTCTCTGCGCTCTCGCCCACGCTGCTCGCGCTCGCGCTGCCGGCGCTGGTGGTGATGGCGTGGGGGGCCGTGAGGATCTTCGGCGGCAGGGAGATGGTCCGGGGGAGGGTATGGACCTCCGGGGAGGCATCTACTGGGGGCGTGGGTTACACGCCGAGGGGCTTCTCCAACGCGCTGCGCACGGTCTTCTCGGACTTCTACCGGCCGAAGGAGGAGGTCGTGGGGCGTCTGTACCGCTCGCGCACGCTCTTCTGGCTCGAAGGTAGCTTCTACGAGTGGGCATCCGGCGTCCTCCTCGGGGTGACGCGGAGGATGAAGAGGATCCAGTCGGGCAACCTCTCGGCGTACCTCCTGTACGTCTTCGTGGTCCTCATGCTCGTGCTCGTCTACGCCTCGGCCGGGTAGACCGTGATCCGCCGGCTGCGACACGCTCCGGGTCCGGAGGAGACCGGCTCCCTCAGGGTCGCCCGGGCCGACGTCCTAGGCTCGCTCTCCTCCGGGGGGTGCATCTTCTGCCGGCGGGAGGGCGAGTCGGTCGGGCGGTTCTTCTTCTGGTACCTGCACGAGGGCTATTCCCAGCCGGAGAACGTGGAGCGACTGCGGCGATCGGGCGGGTTCTGCCCCGCTCACACCTCCTTCCTGATCCAGCAGGCCGTACCTCAGACGGTCGCGAGCATCTACCTGCCTCTGATCTCCGCGGCGGCGGAAGACCTGCGCGGAGAGGGAGGTGCCTTCTCTTTGGAGGCCCCGTGTCCGGCGTGCACCGCCGCAAGACGGGGTCGGGAGAACCTCCTGAGCTCGCTCGTATCCTCCCTGCGAGACAGTGAGGTGCGCGGCGCCCTCCGCCGCAGCCGGCCCCTCTGCCTGCCCCACCTGCTGTGGCTCGCGCCGACCCTCTCCTGGGACGAGCTCGCCTTCGTGGTGGGGGTGATGCTCGACGAGATCCAGGAGGGGATACGCACGGGCTCCCTCTCCACCCCGCTTTGGGGATCACCACATCCCGGGGAGAGCCCCCCGCCCGAAGCCCCACCCGCCACCAGCAGCACACCTGGAAGGGGCTGGTCTCCGGCCGTGGCGGAGCTCAGGTTCGACCTCTCCCGCCCCGGCTGCCCCGTATGCCGGGCGGAGGAGGAAGGGCTGGGACGCTACCTGAGCTGGCTCTCACGGGAGGTCGCTGAGCACCCCCACCACCGCTGGGAAGAAGCCCTCGGGCTCTGCGGGGAGCACGGACGGGCCTTCGGAGAGCTCTCGGAGGCTTCCGGTAGGCTCCTCATGGAGCTCGCCTCCCGCTGGCAGGAGAGGCTCGGCGCGCTGGGGGATGCCCTGCGAGAGGAGAGGCCCCCGGAAGGTTTCCTCCCCCGTCTGGCGCGCCTGCCCACCCTTTTCGGGAGCCTGCGGCGCGAGTCCGCGGCACTCCCGGCGCTCCGTCAGGCGCTCGTACGGTCGTTCGAGCCGCGCGAGAAGGTTCTGCAGAGGCTGCGCGGTCCGGTGCTGCAGCGCCCGCCGTGTCCGGCGTGCCGCAGCGTGAAGACGGCCGGGAGGTCGAAAGCGGACCTCCTCTGGCGCTCCCTCTCCGACCCGGAGACCCGGCGCACCTACGAGGAGTCGGACTGGCTCTGCCTGAGACACCTTCCACCGACGCTCTCGCTCTGCGAAGACGGTGCAGCAAGAGGAGCGCTGTCGGGCACGGCGAGGAGCAGGATGCTGATCCCGCAGTGGGAACTGCGCGAGTACCAGCGCAGGCAGAGCTGGAACGCACGGTACGAGAGAAAGGGGCCCGAGCAGGACGCCTGGCGCCGGGCCGTGGCGGCCTGTTCGGGGATCACTGGGGAGGTGAAGCCATGATGGAGGTGACGATCCCGGGACGCGGCCCCCTCACCTGGGAGCACCTGGTGCTGGATTTCAACGGAACGCTCGCCCTGGACGGAGCACTGCTCCCGGGCGTCGCCACCCGGCTGAGGAAGCTCTCCCGAAAGCTGGAGCTGCTGGTCATCACCGCCGACACCTTCGGGAGCGCCTCCCGCGCCCTCGCCGGGCTCCCGCTGCACCTGGAGGTTCTCGGCGAGGGAGTACAGGGAGAGAGAAAGGCCGCGGCGGTGCGAAGGCTGGGCGCGGAGAGGACCATCGCCGTCGGCAACGGCGCGAACGACGCCGCCATGCTCGAGGCGGCCGGTCTCGGGATCGCGGTCCTGGGCGGGGAGGGCGCCGCGCGCGGCGCCCTCCTCGGAGCGGACGTCATCGCCCCGGACATCCGCTGCGCGCTCGACCTCCTGCTCCTCCCCGGGAGGCTCGTCGCCACCTGGCGCCCCTAGGGATAAGAGCCGGGTGACCTCAGTAGGCTTCCTCTATCTCCAGGACGGTTATGTACCCCGGCTCCCCCGCCTCCACCGGATAGCCCTCGACCAGAAACCCCGAGACCCTCACGTGCTGCCCGGCGTACGCGCCGAGGTCTTCGGTGTCGCTCCTCAGGGCGTAGGCCACGTCCTCCTCGTCCTCGTCGAGGAGCGCCCACTCGGTGCCGTAGGTGTGCCTGAACTCGGCATCCTCCACCCTCTCCAGCATGCCTTCGGCTTCGACCTGCTGCTCCTCCACGGTCCCACCTCCGTCTCGCTCGTGCAGCTCCCTCTCTCTGCCTACCCCGAACCTCCTCCCGGC